>JBCBTL010000193.1:0-5589 GCA_039818705.1 Cyanobacteria bacterium J06639_1 | reverse complement strand
CCGGTAATTTCGCGAAATACTTTCCAGTGAGCCAGTTTCGTTAGGTTTAAGCCCCAATTGAGGCGATTTCTCGATGAAATACCCAGATCGACCACGTTCCACGGGAAGGCCGAACTGCTGGGACGAAAGACCTCCGGCTGATATTTCGCGTCTTTGTAGACGACAGCATAGGTATCGAGCGAGACGAAGTTCCGAGTCACATCCAGCTCGGACACCAAACTTTTGAGGTTGTAATACTGCGGGAAGAAGCCGTGGAAACCGTGCTCCATGCGCAAATCTTCGTCGCCCACTCGGATCGGCCAGCTCGCGATTTTGCCGCCGAGCTGAGGGGATTTTTCGAGTAGCGTGACTTCAATGCCGCGCTGAGAGAGTTCGTAAGCACAGGCCAAACCCGCCAGCCCGCCCCCGACGATCGCGACGCGAGTCGTGCCGCTGACGGTGCGGGGCAGTGACAGCGTGTCTTGCTGGTGAATGGTGGGTTCGGGCTTGGCGTAGCGGGAATATCCCAGTCCTCCGCCGACCGCGCCAAATCCTGCTAGCTGTAAAAATGCGCGCCGAGACAGGGTCTTTTCAAAGCCGAGAGTCGAAAACAAGTGCTGCATGGGAACTGCAAAACGAGTGAAAGCGCGATCGCGAATTGACCGAGTGGATGCGATAACGTGCAGTCCGGCGGCCACTCCCCATCGAAGTGAATCCTATGCCAGCTTTGCCAAACGTCAAGCACTCCTTACGGCTGTCTTAAGGAGTTTTAAGAGATCTGGCTGGATTTGTCTACTCGTGAACGATCGTAGAGGCGTTTTCACCCGGTCACGAGACTCGGGTTTGACTCTCCGACACCGCTCAGACAAGTAGTCTTGGCAATTCGGAATGATATCAATGAGCCCACTGTCTGAGCCAAATGCTGCACTACGATTCCAACAGCGCCCGTTTGGGGCCGTGAATCGGATCTTCCACCACGATGGTTTCGTCTCGCGCTGCCCCCAACGACACGATCGCGTTCGGCACTTCCATCTGATGTGCCAGAAATTCTAGGTAATCGCGGGCTTCTTGTGGCAAATCGTCGATCGTGCGGCAGTGCTGGGTTGGCTTGCGCCAGCCGGGTAAAGCTTCGTAGATAGGCTCGCACTTGGCAAAGGCGCGATCGCTGCTCGGGAAATGACTCAGCGTTTCCCCTTCAAAGCGATACCCCGTACAGACTTTGATTTCCTCTAATTCGTCCAGTACGTCCAGCTTCGTAATCGCCAGACAGTCCAAGCCATTGACGCGCACGGCATAGCGTCCGATGGTTGCGTCGAACCAACCGCAGCGCCGCTTGCGACCCGTGGTCGTGCCGAACTCCGCCCCGCGATCGCCCAAATGCTCGCCCACTCCACTGGTCAACTCGGTGGGGAACGGGCCTTCCCCCACGCGAGTGGTATAGGCTTTTGCCACGCCGATGACGCGATCGATTGCGGTCGGTCCCACACCAGCACCGATGCAGGCTCCCCCCGCAATCGGGTGTGATGAGGTGACGTAAGGATACGTGCCGTAATCGAGATCTAGCAGCGTGCCCTGCGCTCCTTCAAACAAGACGTTCTTGCGCGCAGCAATCCCTTCCGCTAGCGTTAGCGCCACATCTTTGACGTACGGACGCAGCCGCTCCGCGTAGCCCAGATATTCGTCGATGATCGTGTCTGGGTCGAGCGGGGCGAGGCCGTAAAGTTTTTCCAGAAGCACGTTTTTGTAAGGAACCGCCCAGTTGAGGCGATCGCGCAACCCCTCTGGATCCATCAAGTCCAGCACCCGAATTCCCGTGCGATCGGATTTGTCGGCATACGTCGGCCCGATGCCGCGTCCGGTGGTGCCGATTTTGCGATTGCCTTTGCGCTCCTCTTCCGCCATGTCGATCAGGCGGTGGTAGGGCATGGTCACGTGAGCTGTTTCAGCAATGAAAAGGTTGTCGGTCGAAACCTCAAGCTGATGCAGTTGGTCGATTTCTCCCAGCAACACCTTCGGGTCGATCACGGTGCCGCTGGCGATCGCGCACTGGGTATCGGGGTACAAAATCCCAGACGGAATCAGGTGCAGCTTGAAGGTGCGATCGCCGACCACCACAGTATGTCCGGCATTCACGCCCCCTTGGTAGCGCACCACGATGTCAGCTTTTTCGCTGAGCAGATCGGTAATCTTGCCTTTCCCTTCGTCGCCCCACTGAGCGCCAATCACGACTACGTTTGCCAAGGGTTACCGTTCTCCTACTGTCAGCCTGTAGCTATCTGGCTCTCCAACTCGGTCGCGGGCGACCAGCACGAACGCCCTGCAATGCCACAGCATCCAGGACGCAGACCAGAAATCGTAACAAAGCACTTCCCCTGCGTCAATAAATGTACGCAACACTTCTTCACGCCTAAGGTGCGTGATGTTGCCTGAGAAAAGAGCGCTCGATAAGGGGAAAAGGGGATTCCAGCGAGGTGAGACCCATCGATCGCCTCAGTAAATCACGAGGCGATCGCTCTCAACCTTACCGGGGGAAGCTATTCGATTGGGGTGGTATTCAATCGAGTGGCTTATTTGATGCCCAGCAATTCCACCTCAAAGTCCAGCGTGGAATTGGGCGGAATGGCACCGGGAAAGCCTCGCGAACCGTAGCCCAGTTCGGGGGGGATGATGAGCTGGCGCGTACCGCCAACTTTCATCGTGGAGACCCCTTCGTCCCAACCTTTGATGACTTGACCGACCCCGAGCACGAACTCGAATGGACGACCGCGATCGCGGGAGCTGTCGAACACGCTACCGTCGGTTAGTTTGCCGACGTAGTGGACGGACACCGTCTGGCCTTTTTGCGGGGAAGCACCGTCACCTGCTTTCAGCTCGACGTATTGCAGGCCGGAGTCGGTTGTAATCGGAGATCTGGCTTCATTTTGCATGGCGATCGCGCGGGATGGCGTTGCGGGCGCGTCGTTAGCAAGTGCGGGAAGCCCCACCCAGCCCAGTCCAAAGACCACCGCCAAACCCAGACTGATTGCCCAAGTGCGGCAACGTTGGAGAAGCATGTGCATCGATATCTGCCAGCGCAACAGTACTTCCCGAGTGTAGTGAGGGCGATCCCCGTTGGCAAGCTAGGCGGCTCGGGCGTTCTAGCCTCGAAACTCAAGCTTCGATGGCAAATGTTGCCAGGTTTTCAGGCTGCAAGTGGGCATCCACCACTCGCCCGTCGCGAAACCAAACGATGCGCTGAGTGAGCTTGGCGACGCTAGCTTCGTGGGTCACCATCACCACCGTCATGCCATTGGCGTTCAGATCGCCAAAAATATCCATCACTTCTTTAGTGGTTTGCGAGTCCAGCGCGCCGGTCGGTTCGTCTGCTAGCAGCAAGACAGGACGGTTGACGATGGCGCGAGCGATCGCGACCCGCTGTTGCTGACCGCCCGAGAGTTGATTGGGTCTGTTGAGCAGCCGGTTCCCCAGTCCTACCTGTTCGAGGGCTATGGTAGCTCGCTCGCGGCGATCGCTGGCTGACACCCCCGCGTACACCATCGGCAGCATCACATTGTCGAGTGCTGAAGACTGTGGCAACAAATGAAACTGCTGAAACACGAACCCAATTTTGCGATTGCGAATGCTGGCCAGTGCGTCTTCATCCAGCCCAGCTACATCTTCGTTGTCCAGATAGTAGCGCCCGGACGTGGGGCGATCGAGGCAACCGATGACGTTCATGGCTGTCGATTTTCCCGAGCCAGACGGCCCCATGATGGCGCAATATTCGCCCGACTTGACAATCAAGTCTACGTCCGACAAGGCGTGCACTTCCGTGTTGCCAGCGCCGTATACTTTGCTGACCCCTTCGAGTCGGATGATGGTATCTGACATAGGCGATCGCGTGCTTGAGAATCTAGTATCGCGAACATTTCTAAGAGGTTCCTAGCAAGACTGTTGAAAAAAGCGCTTCCTCGCGTCGCCCCTACACGGTACTGCTAGTTGCGTTGCTACAAATGCGGTGTCAATCCTGGCAAATATATTCGCAGCAAATATATTCGCATCCAGCGTCGAGATAAAGTGGCTATTGCGGCAAGAATTAGCCATAGATTTGTCGCCGGGACACATGACAAAGACGCACGTACTACGGTGCTTAACGCCAGAGCCAATGGGTGCATCCTCTCGGTACGCCTCGCAAGTGTGGATGGGTGCGAAATCGTAAAGTCAGCGTCTTCTTTGTTGAAGAACGAACTACTGAAAAACACAGTCATCCTGCTATGGCGGGAACTTCAGGTGGTTTCCGTAGTTCTACATACCAGGTTGGACGATTGCAGCCTTTGCGAAAGCGCTTGTCGTTCACTACGCTAAACAGGAAGTACGCTAATCCGGAAGGTCGCCTGGCAAAAGATCTTCCCCAGACGCAGTAGCGGTAGAGGTGCAGGAGTGAAGGCCGAATGTCGCTTCCCACGTTGGGTTGCACTAGCTACTGGATGGGCGATCGCTACCACGAGCGGCGTAGTTTCGGTCGATATTCCGGCGATCGCGCAGTCCGAGCCAGAAAACGCCCCTCGCTCGACCCGAGAATTACGTCTCCAGCAACGCAATGAAGTTCCCCCGGAATGGCTGAATGCTCCGCCTGATGGCAATGCCGCTGGCGCTTCGAGCCTGCCTGCTGTTACGTCTGAGGACGTACGAAATATCGTGACTCAAGATCCCGAGCCGGTCGAGCTGCGGGAAACGTTTCAAATTGAAGTCGACCGGGACGTTTCGATCGATCGCGCTGACACGCCGCGTACGGTTAGCCCCGAACTCGGGCGTTTGTTGCCTCCTACTCCGGTCGTGTTGCAAGAGCGCTCTACCGGTCGGCGCGTTATTCTCAACGGCGATACGACGGTCGTTCTCGATCCCAATGCCTTCCAAGCTTCTGGGTACGATCCGACAGCGGCACCTCAGCTCGCCTCGATCGCTGCGGCGACTGCCCCCAATCAATCGGTATCGCTCCCCGCTGACAAGGTGGAAATGGCACTGGGGGAAGAGCTACTCTACCCCCTGCCGTTCCGAGTGCCGCTTACGTCGGGGTTCGGCATGAGAATCCATCCCATCAGCGGCGATCGCGCTTTTCACCAAGGGCTCGACCTCGGCGCTGCTTACGGCACGCCCGTCCTCGCCGCGTATTCCGGTCAAACCGTTGTGGCGGGGCCGTCTGGAGGGTTGGGCAATGCCGTTATGCTGGCGCACTCCGATACGCTGCGAACTCGCTACGGGCACATGTCCCGCGTGATCGTCCAACCAGGAGCTTGGGTGTGGCAGGGCGATGTTATTGGCTACGTCGGCTCGACGGGGAATTCGACAGGGCCGCACCTGCACTTTGAAGTGTGGGAACGCAGCAACACGTTGCCTTGGGCCGCGATCGACCCCAGCAATTTGATTCAGTTGGCTGTGGCTCGCCTGTAGGCGATCGCGATCGCCAAATGGACGTTAGATGACTACTACCACGCGATGGTGGATAGCGGGTTGTTGCGCGATCGCCACGATAACCGCGACTAACGAACGAACAGAAAACGCGGCTTTGTCAAAGCTGTGCTGAGCTGGGGGACTGTCGAAGTTGTTTAGCGGCGATCGCGATCGCCTTTG
>JBCBTL010000192.1:0-5612 GCA_039818705.1 Cyanobacteria bacterium J06639_1 | reverse complement strand
TTTTCTCCGTCTGCTGCCAACGCTTCACCCGCTTCTCTAGGCTGAGAAGTTGCTCGTCTGACCGTGCCAGTACTTGCCGCGCTAGCTGCCGTTCCGCTGGGGAGATCGCTGGCTCTACGGTTCCTGCGTCTTCCGCTGATTGATTTCGATGTTGTTCACTCGTCCGTTGATGCGGTCGAGGATTTCTGTCCGGTTCAGCATCGACGGCAGAAAGGCCAGCACCAGCCCTCCTCCTACTCCCCCCATCAGCACGCTCGCGATCGCCAGCGCCACGAGCAGGTGTTTCACGCTCAGTTCTGCCCCGTTCAAGATCGTTTTGAGCGGATGATTCAATATCCCTGGCAATTTCTTCTCGATCCGCGCGACCGACTTCATCAGCTCGCTCTGCACTTGCTGCATCTGCGCGATCGCTTGCCCCTGCTCGCTCTGAGTTCGGCTCAACTGCGCGCTCATCTGTTCTTGCTTCTGGGACTGCATCTGGTGCTGCTGCAAGATTGCGGGCAAGCTCTCCAAGTGCTGCAAGTTTTCTAAGTCCTGAAAATCGACCGTCAACCGCTCGACGCTCTCCGGCAGGCTCCGCAGTGCTTGCAGCGCTTGCAGCCTCGCTTTCTGGTCGCTCTGCTCCCTCGCGATCGCCGCGAGCTTCTGGTCGGTGTTGGTGAGGGTCTGCTGAAGCTGGGTCAGCTCGGAGAGGGCTGGGTTCATTGCGGCTGGGGGAGACGTTTTCCGACGCTGGGGGCGCGAGGTCGAGGCCGAGCTGTCGGGGCTCGTCTGCCACAGGTGCAGTTGTCTTGCGGGCTGGGGATCGCTGAGGGGAGAGGACTTCACTGGGGTTCTCCTGGGTTTGCGACGTTTGGGCGCGCTCTAGCAATCGGTCGATGCTACTCGTATACACCTTCAGCTCGCTTTTGACTCGACTGACCGCCACGTAAAACGCTTCTTTACCCACCGCACGATCGCACGTCACTAGCGCTCGCTTGGCCGTCTTCCCCTGGCTGCTGTGGATCGTGTTTACCCAGTCGTAATCGAGATGATGACTTGCCGCGATCGCGAGGCTTTCCTGGCGATCGTCAGCGTAGGACACGGTGACTGTCTGGGCTTCGGTATCGACGGCGCTGACCGTGCAGGATTGACCGTTACGGTGGCCGCGTTCTTTGTCGTTGCGGGTGCGACGTAAACGATCCCCGACGGAAATCGCGATCGCCTCTGGGCTGTAGACCTGTTTGCGGAAGCTCATCGGATCGACTTGGAGCTGCGTGCCGTCCGCTCGCTCTAGCTGAAGTCGCTCGCTCGCGATCGCCGCCACTCGGTATTGTTCCGTCCGCAGCAATCCTCGGCGGGGATAGTGACGGGTAGGAATCACCACATCCCCCACGTCGTAGTGATGGGAAAACCGCGATTGCACGTCGGTGAGACTCTTCGGCTTCAGGCGAACGAGGCGAAGCGACTCGCGCCCCAGCGTTCCCTCTCGTTTGAGTTCCTGGCGCAGCTTTTCAGTGATAGCGGTTCGTTCGGCGTGGGTTCCCGCTAGTAATAACGTCTGCGATCGCTCCTCGGGAGATAGAGAAATGTAGTCTTCCACCACCCGATCGCGGCGATCATCATCATCCGCGATCGCCACCACTCGCTCGAACTGCTGCAACCGTTCCAGTCCCGCCTTAACTTCCCCTCGGGCAACCGCATCGACGGCGGCTCTCAGATCGGGGGCGTGCTGTCGTAAGGATTCGTCCAGGTGAGCCGTTTCCATTCCTCCCTGTTGCAGACTGCGGAACGGATGTCCGGCTTCCACGGCGGATAGCTGTTGTACGTCGCCCACCAGAATCACTCTTGCTTCGGCTCGGGTCGCGCGGTCGAGTAAATCGTGGGCGTCTTTGGCGCTCAGAAAGCTCGCCTCATCCACGATCCACAGTCGCGATCGCGAGTCTTCCGGCTGCTTGGAAAGAAGAAGACTCGCTACCGTCGTCGTCGCGATCGCCAGCTCCTCCCCCAGCACTCCAGCAGCGCTGGCACTCGGCGCGTAGCCCTCCACCTGATAGCCCGCTGCTTCCGCCAGCCGTTTGACCCGTCGCAACGCGGTTGTCTTCCCGGCTCCTGCGACACCTTGCCACGCGATGAAACGATCTCTAGTCGTGGCCGCCAGTCGGATCGCCGCCCGCTGTCCCTCGGTCAGTGCCTCTTCTTCGAAGGAGCTATCCACTTCCTCGCGATCGTCAATTAATGCCTCCACCCGATCGCGACCCGAGCGCATCAGCACCAGCGCAGCCTCCTCCCGATCGCGAGCGCTTTCCGTCGTGAATCGGCTGTCGAGGGTGGGCATTAGATCGGGATGCTCCGCGATCGCCGCTTCCATCGTCTCCAGGTCGAAGGGCTGAATCCGCTCTAGCACGGTCTTCTGGATCGCGGTTCGGCGGAACACGGCGCTCCGCTCGCTGCAATGTTCGACGGCAAGATCGACTAGTTCGCGCGCTTCCTCCACGTCACTGGCGACCTCGCGATCGCGAGCCGGGACGGGATGAACCAACCCGATCTGCTTGGCGCGATCGCTCCATCGCTCGTGCAAAATCTCGCGCGGGATGTCTTTGCCTTTCCTCGCGCGGGTGCGAATCGCCGCCCAGCCGCGCTCGACCGCGTTCGCCTCAGCTCCACCCACAAACGCCAATATCTGCTGGCGGCGCTGTGAAAACTCCTCCAACTGCTCGGGGTTGTATCCCTTCAGCTCGAACAGACAGTCCCGATCGCGCTCGATTTCATAGCCCAATTTCCTCGCTTCGTGCGCCAGTTCGTTGCGGTAGATGCTGCCTAACAGCTTCGCGTTTTGATAGATCGATTCGTTGCTCAGCGACCGCCAACTGCCGTCGGGTAACTGAGTCGCATTGAGGGCAACGCAGTGGGTGTGCAGTTGCGGGTCGAGTTCCCGGCTGGTGTCGTGGTGGAATTTCGCCACGATCAGGTTCCCCGTTTGGACGGATTTCTGCTTCCGTCCGTCCCATTTCCGAGTCAGCGCGTGGTGCGATTCGATGTGGGCGAGGGTGCGATCCACTGCCGTTCGATGCGCCTTTTCCAGCTCGCGATCGCCGTTCACCAGCGCGGCGAGGCTGACACTTTTGGGCGCGCTGAAGGTCAGGTCGAGTCCGGCTCGATGCTTTCTCGGGTTCTCGGATTGGCGAAATCGATGCACCTGACGACCGGGCAAACGACCGCCCTCGGGGGCGAGTCCGTTCAGTAAATTGCTGAAGCGATCGCGATCGACCGAGCCTTCTAAACCCAGACTGGCCGCTCCGATTCCAGCCCATTCGCTCTGGGGTTGGGCTTCGTCTGCGCAGTAGTAATTCTCGTGGGTGTAGTAGGTCTCTCCCTGTTGGGCGCTGATATTGCTCAGGCTCATCATGGGGCGATCCGGGGGCGCTTGGCCGCTACTAATGTAGCGTAAGGTGTAAAAATTCAGGGTTTCAAAGGGTTGAGGGGATTGAGTGCAGATGGCTCCGGTAGCGTTCCCGATCTAGGGGGTTGGGGGTCTCCCCCACATGATGGCTGAGCGGGGCGATCGCGAGAGGGTTTAGAAGTTGCTACAGGTTTGCGATTTTGAAATTGTTTGGCCTTTGTTAGATCGGATAGTTGCTTGAGAGTTTGCAACTAAGTTGGAGAGAGATTGACGAAATAGAGCGCTTGGAGATGTGGTTCTATGGGACGCGGCAAGAAGATTTCTCTGGATACTGCGGGGCAGTTACTTGCACAGCTAGAAAAAGTTGAGCCTGTCAAGCGCGGATATTATGCAAGCGTTTCAGCATTCATCAGCCAGCATCACGATGAGTTTTTAGCGGCACTTCAGCGCGGGGTCACACACGAGCAGATTGCCGATTTGATGTTGGAGCATGACATTACTGTCAGTCCGACCACGTTGCGGCGATATTTGCCCAAACATTCGGATACTCAAGAGAATGCGACGGCATCACAGGTGGCAGAAAAAGTCGAGACTGTTGAGGCGAGTGGGCTGACTATCGAGCGATGGGTTTGCGTGGCAATTGCGACTATGTACGTTCTCAACAAAGATGACTGGCAGGATTTTCAGCAGCTCTGCGAACTCAATCAGATTCAAGTCGAATACGTCAGCGGGGAAGAGGACGAGAGTGATGAGGTCTCATTCACGCAGGATGGACGAGTCTTTAAGCGGCTGGTCGATCGCACCTTCGTCACCCTCGGCGATCGCCAGCTCACCTGGGAACAGATCGACCCCGACGATTCCGAACACTCTCGACTGATCTACGAGGTCGTCGAGCAGAAAGCTCCCGAACTCCTACCTCACGTTCACAAACTCGCGGCTCGGTTTCAGCAGTCTTAGCCACACCACTCATCTGCGATCGCCTCGGAGTCTGCTAGAAGCATTCGACTGTTAACCTAAGTCCTTGGGTTTATTGTGCGATGCTGGATGGGATATGGGAACCATTTACCGAGAAGGTGGCCTACAATTTCGCATCTTTACCAACGACCACGAGCCTCCTCACGTTCACGTTTTCCAGGGCAAGGGACGTGGGGCTTCTCAGGTGAAGATCGATATCTCCGATCTTGAGGCGGGGCCACAGCTCATTGAGGTGATTGGCTCGATGAGTCGCAGTGATGTCAAGAAAGCTTTTGAAATCGTCCGAACCCGACAGAAAGAGATGTTAGTCGCGTGGAGCCAGATTCATGACTGATTTTGACCGACAGCTTCAATTGGCTCGGCAGCGGGGCGAGCAAACGGTGACTTCTCATCCGGCTCGCGCTCGGGACGTGTCTTTTCGCTCTGACACTCGCACGCTCGCGATCGCGTTTGCTAACGGGTGCGAGCTGCTCATCCCAGTTCAATCGATTGACGTGCTTCAGGACGCATCTGACGAGCTTTTGGCTGAGGTCGATTTAACCCCCTCGCTCTTGGGGCTTCGCTGGGATACTCTCGATGTCGATTTGAGTATTCCTGGCCTGATGCTCGATTGCTTTGGTATCCAAACCTGGACTCAGGAGATGGGACGGCGCGGGGGGCAGGTATCCTCAGAGGCTAAGCGAATGGCGGCTCGGGCGAATGGTAAGAAGGGAGGGAGACCGAAACAGCTTCACTCCAGATAGTGAACCGCTTATCCGTACCTTCGCGACCGCCAAGCTCGGAGCAGATGCCTTTGAAATCCTTTGCAAGTACAGGGGATAGAGTTGGGGGGTGTCGTCACCCATGCAGAATCCACGATGGGCTATCCCATGATGCGAGTGCCAGCCCACTTGTTGCCGTTGTTTAGAGCCATTGCGGATCTATGCAGGAAAGAGCAGCACGAAGTCTAACAACACGCAGGAGCGGACGGGCGAGAGATCCTGACAGTGCTAGGCGCATCTGCCGCCGCTCAGCTCAGTCGTTAGACGCGAGTACTACCAAGCTCAAATACGTAGAACTCACCAAAATTGATTGCATGTCTTTTTGTATCCCATAAGATACGATAGGGCTATGTTTGAAATCCGCGAGACCCAGGTCTATGCTCGTTGGTTCAGTAGCCTACGAGATAGGCAGGCCAAAGCGCGCATTGATACTCGGATTCGTCGCTTGTCCCTGGGCAATCCAGGTGATGTTAAACCGGTTGGGTCAGGTATTT
>JBCBTL010000191.1:0-5624 GCA_039818705.1 Cyanobacteria bacterium J06639_1 | reverse complement strand
CCATCCCGTCCCCGTGTAGCGTCGCAGCTCTTCCTGGACGATCCACTTGTACCAGCCGTAGTACAGCAGTAATGTAGCTCCCGAGAGCACTAAAACGCGCCAGAGCGGACGGGGAGTTCCCAAAGATTCGGTGGTGGAGACAGTCATGACGATCGCGAGCGGAACCTGCGATCGCATTCTATTTACATTTCGCAATCATTGCTAGAGGTAGACTCCTTTGCTGAAGTCCCCTCATCGCCGAAGTTGACCCCTCTGCGTACTTGCCTCGAATGCATCGCCCTGAGCAACGCTGTATCATTCACGGACGTATCCCCATCGCGATCGCGGCGCGAGGCTATGACTGCTGTAGAAGTGATCGTTCCTGCCACCACGGCTAACCTCGGCCCCGGCTTCGACTGTTTGGGGGCGGCGTTGAGCCTGTACAACCGCTTTTGGTTCCGCCCCGGAGACAAGGCCGAACCGGACATTCGCGCTCGCGGTGACGAAGCCGTTGGCTTCGGCAAAGATAATCTGGTCTACCGCGCCTTTGCCCGCGCCTTCGAGCTGCTAGATCGACCCATCCCGGCAATCGATATTGAAATCGAACTCAACGTTCCGATGGCCAGGGGCTTGGGCAGCTCGGCGACTGCCATCGTAGGAGGATTGCTCGGAGCCAATGCCATAGGCGCCCTCAATCTCAGCCCCGAGCGCCTGCTGCAGGTGGCGATCGCGATCGAAGGTCACCCCGACAACGTCGTTCCTGCCCTCAAGGGCGGCTGTCAGCTCTCGGTGTTGGGCGATCGCGGACGGTGGACGTTTTGTCCCGTGGCTTGGCACGAAAGCATTCATGCCGTCGTGGTCGTTCCCGATTTCAAACTCTCAACCGAAACTGCTCGTCAGGTCATGCCCCAGAGCATCAGCATTCCCGATGCTGTATTCACCCAGGCTCATTTAGGACTTTTGCTGCGCGCGCTGGATACGGGCAACACCGACTGGTTAGCAGAGGCTCTCCACGATCGCGTCCACCAACCGCATCGCCTCAAGCTCATTCCCGGATTTAAGGCGGTTCAGGCTGCTGCAATCGCTGCCGGAGCTTACGGTACGGTCATCAGCGGCGCAGGGCCGACGATTTTGGCGCTGTGTGGAGCGGGCGATCGCGAGGCAGTTGGTGCGGCCATGGCAAACGCGTGGCAGCAGCTCGACGTGAAGGCTGAAGTCCAATTGCTCGATCTCGATCGCCAGGGCGGTCGCGCGATCGAGAGTATTTCCGCGTAAACTCGATTGGCTCGGATGATGTAGACAGGGAGGCGTAGCGATCGCCCGTAAGAGAGTGCTAGCATTGGCAAGCACAAAAATAATCTTTCCTTTCTGTCATGGCATTGTTGCAAGAGCGCAAGCAAGAATTGATCTCGGAGTATCAGGTTCACGAAACGGATACGGGATCGCCAGACGTGCAGGTAGCAATGCTGACCGAGCGCATCAATCGCCTCAGCGAACATCTGCAAAAGAACCCCAAAGATTACGCCTCGCGGCGCGGCTTGCTCGCCATGATTGGCAAGCGCAAGCGATTAATGGGCTATATCTTGGCGGAGTCTTCGGAACGCTACTACGCCCTGGCAGAGCGCCTCAAAATCCGCGTTAAAAAGTAAGCTCGACCCGCTTCATCCTCGGCAGCGACTTCTCACTCAGACAGCAAAACGACATGGCAAAGCAGGACGCTGGCAAATCCAAGAAAGCCTATCCCTTTGAAGTTTCCAGCCAGTCTGGCAAAAAGTCGAAGCCGGAAAAAACGAAGTCCGCGCCTGCAGGCAACGCGACTGCGGCTCAGCCTGCCTCCCCAACGTCAGCGCGATCGCAGGCCGAACCGATTCCGCCCGAGGTGAGCAAGCGGATGGTACGTCGCGTGGCGATTTTGTCGGGCGTGCCCTCCGTGCTGGGCATCAGCGTCTTTTTCGTCAACTATTATTTGTTGGTTAATCACGTCATCGACGTTCCCAATTGGGTCACTGTGGGCGAATCGCTCGGGTTATTCGGTTTGGGGTTTGTCGGGATCAGCTATGGCGTTCTCTCGGCTTCTTGGGAACCTGCAGAGGATGGTTCCCTGCTGGGTTTGAGCGAGTTTCGCTTTAATTTTGGCACTCTTAGAAAGCAATGGCGGGACGAGCGCCGCTCTGCTGCTCGGCGTGCCACTTCGTCATCTGCGAGCGATGATTGAGTGAGATACTGCCTTATCGGATTTCCTGTGCGAACTGTCCGAACGATTAGCTAGGGGGTTAACTGAACCGTGATCGTCGTTATGAAGAGCGGCACGCCCGCTGATGCTATCGCGCAATTGACTGATGAATTCGTGACGTGGGGGCTGACTCCCGAGAAAATTGTCGGCCAGCACAAGGTCGTGATCGGATTGGTCGGCGATACGGCCAGTTTGGATGAGGCGCGCATTGTCGAACTCAGTCCGTTTATCGAGCAAGTCTTGCGGGTGGAAAAACCGTTCAAGCGCGCCAGTCTGGAGTTTCGCAACGGCGAGTTTACAACGGTCTCAGTGGATACGCCTGACGGTGCCGTTGAGTTCGGACGAGAGTGTCCCCTGGTCGTCATGGCGGGGCCTTGCTCGGTCGAGAACGAGGAGATGATTGTCGCGACCGCAAAGCACGTCAAGTCTCAAGGGGCAAAATTCTTGCGCGGTGGTGCGTACAAGCCACGCACGTCTCCCTATGCTTTTCAAGGGCATGGAGAAAGTGCGCTCGAACTGCTGGCAGCGGCTCGGGAGCAGGCGGGTGTGGGCATCATTACTGAAGTCATGGATGTTCGCGATATCGATCGCATTGCTGAAGTCGCCGATATTCTGCAAGTCGGCGCGCGCAACATGCAGAACTTCACGCTGCTCAAGCAGGTGGGTCAGCAGTCCAAGCCCGTCATGCTCAAGCGCGGCCCCGCCGCGACGATTAATGAATGGCTGATGGCTGCAGAGTACATTTTGGCGGCAGGCAACCCCAACGTCCTGCTGTGCGAGCGCGGTATTCGCACGTTCGATAGCAAGTACACCCGCAACGTGTTGGATATATCGGCAGTGCCCGTGTTGCACTCCTTAACCCACTTACCGGTCGTCATCGATCCCAGTCACGGCACGGGCAAGTCAGCTTTGGTTCCAGCCATGACTCAGGCGGCGATCGCCACCAACGTCGATGCCTTGATGATCGAAGTCCACCCCAATCCGGCTAAAGCGCTCTCGGATGGCCCCCAATCGCTCACGTTTGAGGGATTCACGTCAATGATGCAAAACGCTAAAACACTGGCGATCGCGATGGGTCGCTGGGACGCGGAACCAGCTCTGGCCGTTTAAGCAACTGGCGATCGCGTTGCTACCGGCAAGTCTTCCCAAAAGCGATTGACGATGTCTTCCATTTCGCGCGGGAAGATCAGCCACTCCTGCGGATGTGCTGTTGCGAGGGTGCGTACGAGGGGGGAAAGTTCGGCAATTTCCTGCCAGCCACGATCGGTACGTAGCGAGATGCCCTGGTGGTACAGGGTGTAACCCCGTGCGTAGGACGCTATCACTCCCGAATAGTAGTTGGGGGCGAAACCGCAATTCTGCAGGCGCTCGGAGATGGCCGCTCGCAATGCCTGGCGGCGATCGCCTGCGACATCGACGAGATTGCGGGCTTTGAAAATATCGCGATCTAAGTAGCGACGCGCCAGGTCAGACAAGATCGGATCGGGATGTTCGCTCCAGAATCGAATCGGATATTGAAACATAATGTCGTCGGCAGCTAGATACAGCTTCAGCGGCAAGTCATCTACAGAACCTTGCAGCCATGCTGTCAAAATCGGATCGACCGTTAGCTCTCCGGCGGCCAAGAGTTCGCGGGCGCGATCGAATAGTTTCGACAGGACGAATCTAGCCGCCAAACTTTTGGGGTGTTGGTACACCTGGGTATACATGAAGTAGCGCACCACCAGGTAATGCTCGATCGCCCCGAGTCCTTTGCGAGCCGAGATCATCATCTCTCGCCGTTCGGGATCGTAATCCATCACGGCAATTAAGCGTTCGAGGTCGAGCCGTCCGTACTGTGCCCCCGTGAAGTGGCTATCTCTCAACAAGTAATCGAGGCGATCGCAATCGAGCTGGCTGGAAATGATTTGTTCCACGAGGGGCAGATCGCACTCGTGTCGGTAGACCGCGTCAATGCGATCGGGAAAGTTGGGGTCGTAATCGGAAAGGAGATCGCGAATCTGCGGATCTTCGTGCAGGATGCGGCGCGTCCAATGCTCGTGACGGCTGCCGAAAATCTCTTCGCCCGCATGACTGAAGGGGCCGTGTCCGACATCGTGTAGCAGTGCAGCGACGAGCGTGAGCGCGCGATAGGGGGCTAGATCCCCGTGATGTTGAGCGAGGCGATCGAACACCCTGCGCGCAACGTGCAGCACGCCGACCGAATGGGTAAAGCGCGAGCCTTCAGCCCCGTGAAACGTAAGCGATGCGGTATCGAGCTGCCGAATTCGTCGCAATCGCTGAAATGCAGGGGTATCGATGAGGCGGATGAGCAGGGCTTCCGCCGGATTTGTGCCGTCCAACCGAATCGACCCGTGCAGCGGATCGTGATACGTGCGGGACTTGCAAAACTTCAGCACCGATCGCTCCGCATCTGTGGAAAGGAGTTGGTCAAACAGGACGCACTTGCGGCCTCAAGCACCCCATAATGTATCCCACTATTGCGGGGCGCGCTGGAGAGCGGGCTTTTCTTCGGGCACGATCGCTCCTTCTACCGGACACACTTGCATACAAATACCGCAGTCAATACAGGTGGCAAAGTCGATCCAAAAAAAGTCGGTGCCTTTGGCATTTTTGGTATCGCCGGGGTGAATGCAGGCAACGGGGCACGCTTCGACGCAATCTGCGATGCCTTCGCAAACGTCGGTCACAATCGTGTGGGGCATGGTCGAACTCTCGTAGCGCGATCGCGCTTAGTGGTCAAAGGAACAGCATAGGTCTGGGTGCGGTTCTCGCATCAGCGTTCGTGACGCGAGCTGCTCCTACCTTCGCACCTCTTCATCTTAAGCGCTTCTTCCTCTGCGATCGCGAGATAGGCGATCGCCCTTCTACTCCTTGCCCGAAAAGAGTATCAGCAGTCTTTAGAGAGTGCGGCGTTCTTTGCCATCGACACACATCCATGCGGTCACATCCGCAATCCCATTAACGGATGCATAACAGTGTTCTGACCGCCAAGGGGTCGTAGCAATCACTTACACCTCCAGATTGAATTGCAATCGAAGCTGACATCTAGAATTCGCTTATCTCAGCATTTGAATCTTTGCATTGATAGTATTCTGCAGCCATTCCAATTCTGATGGGCGTAGAGAGGCTTCCAGATCGATACGCGTACCTGAAGAGTTGGCATCCGTAACAATCATGGATACAGCATGGACAGTTTCATCTGAAAATGGATTTCCTTTTCCACTGAAATCAATGCGGTCAATATCATGAAGTTCCTTTACGAAGACCGATGTTAATATATTGAACCGCTCCTCTGAAACTATAAATCGATCCTTTCTAATATTTAGATGCCAATGATGTGAAACCGTTGAGTGAGCACTACTCTCCATAACACCTGCTATCACACCACTAATTAATGTAAGTAAGGATG
>JBCBTL010000190.1:0-5680 GCA_039818705.1 Cyanobacteria bacterium J06639_1 | reverse complement strand
CTCCTATCCAAAAAGTTGTCGTTCTCGGAGCCAGTAGCGCGGGTTTACTTGCGGCGCTAGCGTTCAAACGCTACTTCCCAAACCTCGAAGTCGAGTTACTTTACACGAAAAAGCAGCCACCCATCGGCGTAGGCGAATCGACAACTGCATGGGTGCCTCAATTCCTACACGACCACCTCAAAATTTCTAGAAACGAGTTTTACAAAGCCGTTTGGCCGGTTTGGAAATTAGGCATTCGATTCGAGTGGGGCAACCCCAATATCTCGCACTTTAATTACACATTTGACCGCCAATTTGCCTACGACTCTTCAGAACTCACGCATTCTCCTAGCACCTACTGTATGCACGACATGCAGAATGCGAGCCGATTTTCGATTTTGATGAATCGAAAACACGCTCCCTTCTGGACAAATGCAGACGGTACGATTTCGATTGTCTCTGAAGGATTCGGCTATCATCTCGGCATCCGCGAACTTCAGAACTTCTTATCCGCGATACTATCTAAACTCAACGTCAACATACGAGAGTTAGAAGTGCTAGGTGCCGATCGCGATCGCGACGGAAACATCACGCAATTACTCTGCGAAAACGACATCCGAGTTCCCGCCGATCTATTCGTAGACTGCTCGGGATTCAGTTCCAAGCTCCTGAAGGGAGTGATGCAGGAAGAGTTCGTTCCCTACGGCGATCGCCTATTTTGCGACGCTGCCATTGTCGGCCACTGGGAACGCGAGTCCCCAATTTTCCCTTACACGACCGTGACCACGATGAATTCGGGCTGGCGCTGGCGCATCGACTTGCGCGATCGCGTCAGTTTCGGCTATGTCTATTCATCTCAGTTCTGTGATGAAGAAAAGGCTGCTCAGGAATTACGCGATCGCACCCCTGGCCTGCATCCCGATCTGAGACACATTCAGTTCGTGTCTGGCCGATATCGACGGTTTTGGGTTAACAACGTTATCGCGATCGGGAATGCCTCCGGATTTGTCGAACCCCTCGAATCAACGGGGCAACATATGATCGCCGAGACCATTTGGCGCGTCATGTTGGCGCTAACAGACAGTCAGCTTCAGCCGTCTCCCAAGCTCGTTGAAACGACCAACCACTACGTCGGTAGCTTGTGGGATGAAATCTGCGACTTTCTCGCTTTGCATTTCAAATTCAATCACTTCTCAAGCACGCCGTTCTGGCAGCATTGCCAAACGAAAACGGATTTGGGCATGGCTCAGAAAATTGTCGATCTTTACAGCGAAATCGGGGCGTGCCGAGCCATTGCTCACCTCGTGCCCCAATCAAGCCTTTTTGAAGTTGATGGGTATTTAACGCTGCTTTGCGGTCAACAATTACCCGTGCGCCATCTCGCTTCACTTCCAGCTCCCGAGCATCAAGAGTGGCATCGCTTCAGACAAGCTTTGAATGACGAAATCCAAGACTCGTTCACCCCAAACCAGGCATTCGATATCCTCGAACGTTCCTGGGGAATTCAAACGCGATCGCCCATCCAATCTATTCGCTGAATCTCAGGAAGACAGGGCGAAATTCTCTTCAGAACCCGGATTGGGAGGATGGGAGGATGCAGACGCAAAGCGATCGAGCAGGTCGCAAAACTCTCGCTCGAAAGCCACCAATGCCCGATTAGTTTTACCGCCCACGTAGAGTCCGTCTGCAGTCTCCAACGCCCAAATTTGGCTGTGGCTGACGTAGCTCATCATCACTCCCAGCATCAGCAAACCGAAGCCTGCATATACGAAGGGAATGCCCGGATCGGATTTGATTTGCAAACCCGTACTACCGATCAATTCGTCAACGTACAGCGTGACTCCGGCAATCTCGATGCCGTTGCCCTGACGCACCGACCCTGCTAGCGAACCGTCTACGTCGTAAACCAATACCGTGCCTTGCAAGTCGGGAATCAAGACTGTGACCCCTTGGCTCATGTCAGGTTTTGTCGGGACGAACGTACCCCAAATCTTGGCTCCCCCTTCCGGCTGGACGGGAACGGTGGGAAGTTGAAGTTGCGGGCTATTGTTGATGCGCACTTTGAGGCCGCTGATGTCCCAATCGGCTTGATAAAGAGTTACACCTTTATATTTGATGGGTTCGTTCACATAAATCGTCTTTCGCTTTGCTTCGCGTCCCTCATCCACGATCGCGATATCCGAATAAAACTGTTTGATGTGTCCGTCCGTGGCGTAGTCAATCCAAAAGCGGTCGATCTGGACTTGCCAATCGGGAACGCGATCGCCTCCCAAAATTCCCATTTCAGTAATGTTTTGAATTGGGGTTGTCGTGCCGCTGGGAATCATTTCCTGAGCTTTGAACCCCGATATCGATCCCCAAATCGCGCCACCTAAAATCAGCAACATGCTGGCGTGTACGACAATCGGGCCAATTTTGCCAATGATGCCTTTGCGAGCATAAATTTTGCGATCGTCTTGAAACAAAGCGTAGCGTTTGGACTCCAGATGACCGGGTAAATCTCCCAGGCGAGCGCCAGGAATGAAACTACTGAGCGCCAGTTTGGAAAACGATCGCGGTTTCGTGTAATAGCTCCACCGCCGCGCTACCTTCAGCATGGGAATCTGCCGCGTAGAGGTGCAGGCAGCCAGGCTCGCCCCAAACAAAACGAGCAACGCGAGAAACCAGGGTGTGCGATAAACGTGGTCAATTCCCAGCGCCAAAATCACTTTCCAAGTCAAAAAGCCGAACAGTGCCGGACTTTCGGGATAGTTAGCCTGATAAAAGGGAACGGATTGGCCTTGTTCGATAACCGTGCCGAAGGAGCTGGCGATCGCGATAACCAACAGCAAACCGATGGCGAGTTTCAAATCGGCCAGCACGGGCAGCAGTTCGTGCTTGAAGTAGCGCTTGATTGAGTTCATGGCGGCGGCTCTCAGGCCAATCGAGTCAAAATGGAAATCGTGCCGAAGCCCACCAGCAGCACGCCGCTGCCATAGGTCAGCCAGCGCGACCAGCTTCGCACGGAAAGCAAATTCTTAATCGTGCCCGTGAACGTCCCGACCAACACGAGGGGGGACACGAGACCAAGGGCGTAGGCAAGTAAAAGCCCACCACCCACGAGCGGATTGCCGCTGGCGGACACCCAGCCCAGTAGCGCGACCAAGACCGGAGTGCTGCACGGCGACGCGACTAAGCCGAAGGTCAACCCCAGCAGGAACGCGCGGCTGTAGGCGGGCAGGTCTTCAGAAATTTCAGTTGTGGCAAACCAGTTTGGAAACCTAAGGGGCAGAACTTCGAGCAGATTGAGACCCATCACGATCGCTACGGCTCCCATCAGCAGCGTCCAGCCCGTGCCGATTTGACCGTAAACGCGCCCCAAAAACGCCGCCGCCATCCCCAAACTGGACAGCGTGACGGCCAAGCCGAGGGCAAACCACAGCGATTGAATGGTGGCGTGCCAGCGGCGATCTTCGTCGGCATACCCGCCGATCAGCCCCACTGTCACCGGGAGCATCGACACCATACAGGGGGACAAGCTGGTGATCGCCCCCGCCGCAAAAATCACGGCAATGCTAGCCAAACTGAGGTGGTCGAGCTGAGCTTGCACGACGCGATCGGCAAAGACATCCAGCCGATAAATCCACAGTTGAAGCGAGTCCCAAACAGGCTGCACGAGCGTCCGTCAGATTTCTTAACAGTGCTTCTTGAGTGTAACAGGGGTCACGAGAGCGCTGGGGGCAATTCCATTTAGGGATCGAGGGAACCGAAGCGATCGCGATAGCGCTGGAGTTCACTTTCAGCCTCTTGCCGAGCCTCTATCTCGCGCTGCAATGCCCGAGCGAGTTCTAGCGGAAGGGGCAGCTTTTCTCCGGTGTCTTCCCGCCGAAATCTCAATAGTTCGCCTTCGACCCATAGTTCTAAGTTGAGGGGGACGCTGCAGGAGTCAGCGATCGCCTCATATGCGTCACCTTGCAGCCGAAACCCGCGCAGCTTTTCGGAAATCCAATCCCCTTTAGGATCGAACAACCAGTATTCCTGCACGTCTAAGTCTCGATAGAGAGACTTTTTCTCCTCGAAATCTTTTTGCCGCGTTCCCGCAGAGGTGACCTCGAAAATGACATCGGGCGAGCTACCCTCTTTCCAGATTTTGTAGCTATCGCGGCCTCCTGGCTCAACTCCAAAGCTGACCAGCACGTCTGGAGCAACTCGCAATCGCGGAAAGCCAGGGGCGTAGTACAGAAATTGATTGGCGAGTACCGTCGCTTGTTGACCCTGTAGGTACTGCTGTAAAACCTCGAAGATGGCTAGGATTGCGACGAAGTGAGCGTAACTTTCGGCCACGGGTTCGCCGTCTCCAGTGGGATAGAAAATATTGGATTGAGGGGGAGCGATCGCGACCATATCCGTCTGAGAACGCAGCAGGTTTATTCTATCGGGGCACGTAAGTTCGATGGAAATAGGCGATTGCCTCACTCGGCATCGAGCGCGCCAAAGCGATCGCGATAGCGCTGTAATTCCATTTCAGCCTGCTGGCGAGCTTCAGCCTCCTGCTGGCGGGCTTCAGCCTCCTGCTGGCGGGCTTCAACCTCTTGCTGTAGCGCTTGCTGGATGCGCTGACGCTCTCGATTTGCCTCCTGCAATGCTCGGGCAAGTTCGAGCGGGAGAGGGAGTATCTGTCCGGTGTCGTTGTGTCGAAATCTCAGCAGGTCACCTTCTACAAGAAGCTCTAAGTCGAGGGGGACGCTGCGAGAGTCAGCGATCGCCTCATATGCGTCATCTTTCAGCCGAAACCCGCGCAGCTTTTCGGGAATCCAATCCCCTTTTGGATCGAATAACCAGTATTCCTGCACGTCTAAGTCTCGATAGAGAGACTTTTTCTCCTCGAAATCTTTTTGCCGCGTTCCCGCAGAGGTGACCTCGAAAATGACATCAGGGGAACTGCCTTCTTCCCAGCTTTTGTAGCTATCGCGGCCTCCTGGTTTGACTCCAAAGCTAACTAATACGTCTGGAGCGACCCGCAATCGCGGAAAACCGGGAGCGTAGTACAAGAATTGATTGGCAAGTACCGTGGCTTGTTGACCCTGTAGGTACTGCTGTAAAACCTCGAAGATGGCTAGGATTGCGACGAAGTGAGCGTAACTTTCGGCCACGGGTTCGCCGTCTCCAGTGGGATAGAAAATATTGGATTGAGGGGGAGCGATCGCGACCATATCCGTCTGAGAACGCAGCAGGTTTATTCTATCGGGGCACGTAAGTTCGATGGAAATAGGCGATTGCCTCACTCGGCATCGAGCGCGCCAAAGCGATCGCGATAGCGCTGTAATTCCATTTCAGCCTGCTGGCGAGCTTCAGCCTCCTGCTGGCGGGCTTCAGCCTCCTGCTGGCGGGCTTCAACCTCTTGCTGTAGCGCTTGCTGGATGCGCTGACGCTCTCGATTTGCCTCCTGCAATGCTCGGGCAAGTTCGAGCGGGAGAGGGAGTATCTGTCCGGTGTCGTTGTGTCGAAATCTCAGCAGGTCACCTTCTACAAGAAGCTCTAAGTCGAGGGGGACGCTGCGAGAGTCAGCGATCGCCTCATATGCGTCATCTTTCAGCCGAAACCCGCGCAGCTTTTCGGGAATCCAATCCCCTTTTGGATCGAATAACCAGTATTCCTGCACGTCTAAGTCTCGATAGAGAGACTTTTTCTCCTCGAAATCTTTTTGCCGCGTTCCCGCAGA
>JBCBTL010000189.1:0-5680 GCA_039818705.1 Cyanobacteria bacterium J06639_1 | reverse complement strand
TGGCGGGCACGAGGTTTGTAGGAGCCACCTACAACGCCTACACCAAGTTCCCCAATGATTTCGACCCCGTCGCTCGCGGGCTGTTCTAACTCGTTGACGTTTGCCTCTCGTAAGAGACTTTTAGGCCGTTCGGGATGCCCTGGGCGGCTTTTTCGTTAACGAGATCGCGCAACTTCTGAGGCGCGATCGCGTCTAAGTGCTCAATACCAACACTCGTCCAGAGCCAAGGGCTGAATCTGGTCTTAGACTGATAATGATTCTCATTCCCAGCAATGAGTTTCGTCTCGAAAGTCGGATTCGCGAGCGCTCGTTCGGGTTTGCACACGTTTGGAGGATGATGCGATGCAGATGATATGGAAAGGCTTGGCCGGTAGCGCGATCGCTTTGATGGTACTAACTGCGATGCCGCTTGAGGGGAAAGCTGACGGGCACGAAGAAGAGCGCCGCCAGTTCGATTCCCACGTTCACGGCATCACGAATCTGAACGTGGCGGTTGAGGGGAATACGCTGGCGATCGAGATGGACAGTCCGGCAGCCAATATCGTGGGCTTTGAGCATCGTCCCGAAACCGAAGCGCAAGAGCAAGCGATCGCGGACGCGCTGGCACAGTTGGAGATGGGCAGTCTCGCGTTCGTGCTTCCCGACGAGGCTGGCTGCGAGCTGATCGAAGCGGACGCGCGGACTTCGTTTGAGGAACACGACCACAGCAAGGGAGAACAGCACGACAAAGGCGACGACCACGGGCATGACGACCACGGGCATGACGACCACGGGCATGACGACCACGGGCATGACGACCACGCGGATGGGGAAACTCACAGCGATATTCTGGCGGAGTATCGGTTCGAGTGTGCGTCGCCAGCTCAGTTGACGACGATGGACGTGACGCTGTTCGAGCAGTTTCCTGGCATCGAGGAAATCGAAGTCCAGCTTCTGAGCGAAACGGGTCAAACCGCTGTCGAACTGACTCCGGCAGAATCCGAGCTCTCCTTCTAAGCCTGATGACGGAATCCGCTCGGACAACTGGGAGCCATGGGACTGCAAAGGGGAATGAAGCGATCGCCTTACAAGACGTGACGTTTCGCTGGCCTCGCAGTCCCTCTCCCGTGCTGGATATTGCTGCATTGCAGGTCGATCGCGGAGAGCGCGTGTTCGTGGCGGGGCCGAGCGGCAGTGGCAAAACCACGCTGCTGAACCTGCTGGCAGGAGTCACCGTGCCCAAATCCGGGCGGGTTGAGATTTTGGGGCAGACGACGAGTGCGATGAGCGGGGCGAAACGCGATCGCTTTCGCGCCGACCACATCGGGCTGATATTCCAGCTTTTCAACCTGATTCCCTATTTATCGGTGATTGAAAATGTTGTGTTGCCCTGCCATTTCGCCAAATCGCGACGCGAGAAAGCGTGTCAGCGCAGCGGCTCGACAGAAGCCGAAGCCCTCCGATTGCTGGGGCATTTAGAATTAGACGACCCCAGTGTGCTGAAGCGCTCCGTCACGGAGTTGAGCGTGGGGCAGCAGCAGCGGGTGGCGGCGGCGCGAGCGCTGATTGGGGAGCCGGAAATCGCGATCGCCGACGAACCCACCTCTTCACTCGATGCCGATTTGCGCGAAGCGTTCGTGAAACTGCTGTTTGCAGAATGCGATCGCCAAAAGACCACACTGGTGTTCGTGAGTCACGATCGCTCGCTGGCAACGCTGTTCGACCGCGCGATTTCGCTGCCAGACATCAACCGCGCCGGGAATTGAGCCAGAGGAGAGTAATCCCGTCATGTTCGTGCTAACCCTCGCCCTCAAAAGCCTGAAAAACCGCTCGTTTACGGTGGGCTTAACAGTGCTGTCGATCGCTTTGAGCGTCACGCTTTTGCTCGGGGTGGAGCGCATTCGGCGGGAGACCAAAGAAAGTTTTACGAACTCGATCTCGGATACAGAACTGATCGTCGGGGGGCGCAGCGGAGCGATTCAGCTTTTGCTCTACTCTGTGTTTCGCATTGGCAGCGCCACCAACAATATTTCGTGGGAAAGCGCCCGAGATATCGCCGCGCTCCCCGAGGTGGAATGGACGATTCCCATTTCATTAGGAGACTCCCACCAGGGTTACCGGGTGATGGGGACGACGACGGACTATTTCGAGTATTTTCGCTACGGACGCGATCGCGCCCTAGCCTTCGATCGGGGAGAGGAATTCGATGACGTGTTCGATGCCGTGTTGGGGGCAGAAGTCGCCTTTGCCTTGGGCTACGAGCTGGACGACGAAATTATCATCGCCCACGGCGCCGGACAGGTGAACCTAGTCGAACACGCCGATAAGCCGTTTCGGATCGTAGGGATTTTGCGACCCACGGGCACTCCTGTCGATCGCACCGTTCACGTCAGCTTAGAAGGCATCGAAGCGATTCACATCGACTGGCGAGACGGCGCGCCCCCCATTCCCGGCTTAGAAATTTCCGCCGATCGCGCTCGCCGCATGAGATTGCGACCGCAGCAGGTGACAGCGGTTTTGGTGGGGCTGGAATCGCGCATTTCCACCTTTACCGTGCAGCGATCCGTGAATGAATATCCCGAGGAAGCTCTACTCGCCATCATCCCCGGCGTGGCGCTGCAAGAGCTGTGGACGCTGATGGGAGTAGCCGAGCGCAGTCTGCTCGCAGTGTCGGGGCTAGTCGTGCTGGTGGGGCTGTCGGGCATGCTGACGGCGCTGCTAACCAGTTTGAACGAGCGGCGGCGGGAAATGGCGATTTTGCGATCGGTGGGGGCGCGACCGCTGCATATTTTTACCGCGATCGTTGGCGAAGCGGGAGTCGTCACGGTGATGGGGGTGGTGACGGGTATCGCGATGCTGTACGGCAGTCTGTTCGTCGCCCGCCCAATCATTGCCGATCGCTTGGGTCTTTACCTCGAAATCGGCGGCATCTCACGCTACGAATGGGTTCTCATTGGGGCGATTTGCGTTGCGGGAGTGGGCATCGGCTTTATTCCGGGCTATCGCAGCTATCGATATTCCCTCGCGGACGGCATGACGATTCGTGTGTAAAGCGCGAGTGACAGACAGGCTCGTCTGAGAGCGCGATTCTCGTCTGGGCAAGAAAGGTGACGCGATCGCGCCTTCACAAATCCAAGTGCAGCAGGCAAGATCGAGACAACATTCTCGGAGTTAATGGAGATGAACAGGCTCGCCGTTGCTGCACTCGCCACCGCGTTGGGCGTGCTTTCCGTGAATCCGGGAGCGTGGTTACCGGAAAGTTCGATATCCGGGATGGGGACGCTGGCGGCAGGGCGATCGCCCCGCACCGTTGGCTGGCCGGATTTAATGCCGGAACCCGACTTTGCCGACCCATTCGCCCCCCTCACCGACGATCAGGCCAGCGCGGTCATGTTTATCTCTGACGTGCGCGATCAGCGCGCCCGTTTTCCCGATGAAGAACTCGACCCCGAGTTTGACGAGTACGTTCAGGCCGAACTCGATCGCCTTCTCGCCCAAAATATCGACGTAGACGGCATCATCGCGGAGTGGGACTCGACCCGCGAAGCCCGCATTGCCTTTGCCTCAGCCATCAACACCGACCTTGACGGCACGGAAATCAAAATGCCGGGCTACGTGCTGCCGCTAGAGTTCAACCGCACGAACGTTACTGAATTTCTGCTGGTTCCCTACGTCGGCGCTTGCATCCACGTACCGCCGCCGCCGCCCAACCAAATCGTCTTAGTGCAAGTCCCCGAAGGATTCAAAAACAGGGGTCTGTTCGCCCCAGTTTGGGTCACGGGCAAGCTCACCGCTCAGGCTGTCAATAAAAATCTCGAAGTCTACGACGGCGACATCGACGTGAACATCGGCTACGGCATGGAAGCCGATGTCATCGAGCCTTACGAGCTATAGGAGCTATCCCGAAGGCGCTACTTGCGACTACTGGATAGCTTGGGGCTTCGCGTCGCGGTTGGCGTAGAAGGTGGCGAGACTGTCGCGATCGCCTACGAACCGCCAGTGCCAAGGCTCGTAACTCACCCCTTGGTCGTTATCGCGCGGAAAGGACAGCTCGAATCCAAAGCGGGCAGCGTTGGCTTGCAACCACTTAAATGAGGGCGTCGCCTCAAACGTCACGCTCAGCGTCGCGTGGGGAGCATTAGCATCGCCCAAATCGATCGCGTAGCCCGTGTGATGTTCGCTAAACCCCGGCGGCGCGCTCACTGACGCTCGTTCTTGGGGGCGCAATGCCCGCTCCTGGGCGCGCTGGAAGAACAGTTGGTCTTGCAACTCCATCGAGCGAAACCCCGAAATTGGCACGATGCTAATCCCATCCTGTCGCGCTGCCGCCACCATTTCGCGATATTTGCGGGCGGCATTGGCATGGAGTTTCAGATCGCCCTCAATCGTCACCAGATTGTCTGGAGACGTTTCGTTGAAAGCGAAGTGTCCCAAAATTGCGGCAGCTTCGGAGGGTGAGGCTGGCAGTGACGCCGCGATCGCCTCCGTCTCCGCCTCATCCGGGGTATCTGCCGTCACGGGAGCGGCTTCGATCTCGTTGGCGGATGTTGTGCGGGTGGGTGCAGCCGGACGCACGAACCAGAGTGCGGCTACTGCGATCGCCGCCAAGCCGCCCCCTCCCAACCAAACCAGCCCGCGCAGCGAGCCGCCAGCATTCTGGCTGACATCGGCAGACTGGCGGCGGGCGACGGGAATGTCGTCAGAAAACGGCATGGACGCACAAACAGGGGAAACGACAGAAGCACGGACGAGCCTCTATCGCAGTTATACTCCCAAATCCGCGAGGATATCGGCGGCGTGGGTGGCCGTGCTGATGGATTCGTACACCTTGGAAATAGAGCCGCTGCCGTCGATAACGTAGGTGACCCGCTTCGCGTAGCCGCCGCCGTCCGCGTCGTAGGCTTCGGCGATCGCCCCGTCGGTATCGGCCACGAGCGGAAACGGCAGATTGTATTTAGAGGTAAACGCTTGGTGCGATTCGGGGGTGTCCATGCTCACGCCCAACACGACTAAATCTTTGCCCTGATAGTCGTCGTAGGCATGCAGCTTCCGCGATGCCTCTTTGGTGCAGCCAGGAGTGTCGTCTTTAGGATAGAAGTACAAAATGACAGTTTTGCCTTCAAAATCGGCCAGCGAAACGGTGTTGCCGTTAGTGTCGAGAGCAGAGAAGGCGGGGGCTTGAGTGCCAGCAGTCAAAGCCATGAATTGACGTTCCTTGCGATAGGCGAAGAGCAGTTACGGAGCGCAGTTTCGAGTCTAGAAATCCGCACGCCTCCTGAATTGTGGTGAAGCTCTTCAGACCTGTCAAGCCGAGCCGCTCGCAGCCCGGGGCAAATGAGGAAATCTGCGTTGACTCTCTCTGTTTCCCTCTGACTCGACATCACTGCATCGAATCCAGCCACGTTTGCAAGTCTTCGAGGCGATCGAAGTCAAGCAGTGCCTCACTCAGTTCTTCGAGGTGCGTTGGCGAAAGGGCATTGAGTTGGGCGAGTACCTCTGCGGAAAGCGTGCCGAGTTTGCGAGTGAGCTGGCGGCGGATCAGCGATCGCCTCTCCTGTTCGATCCCCTGCTCGATGCCTCGCGCTTGAGCCGTCCGCTCGATCGCACTCAAATACGGCATACTCTCCTCCTGCTGCAACTGGGCTAGCTCGGTTTGATACTCTAACTCTGCCTCGGGCGGCAGATTCACGATCCACTCGAT
>JBCBTL010000188.1:0-5683 GCA_039818705.1 Cyanobacteria bacterium J06639_1 | reverse complement strand
CAAGCCCAATGCCCGCGTGACTCGGGCGCAGTTCGCGGCCATTGCAAATAATGCTTTTCAACTGGCAAATGCATCTCAAACGAACGTGTTTGCCGATGTCCCTGGCAGTCATTGGGCTTGAAACTGCCGTCTGGGAATCCCCCTAGAACCCCTGCATCGGATAGGGCATCAATGTAGGTCTCTGCCCAGTGGCCATCCGTATCGTTGAAGTTGGCAGCGGCAGCCCGATCCGCTTGTCCCAACAAGAGACAGGAACATGCGGCTCCCAGTACGCCAACCTTCATCATTGCTCGTGCGATCGCCATGTGTTCTGTCCTCCTCGGAGGCATTTCGACTTGCTTACCCGTTCATCATGCCCAGTTTGGTCAGAACTGAAAACCTCTGAAACCCTCATTATTCAGTAGTTTGCAGCCCTAAGAATTGATTTTTGCGTGCGCCCGTATCGACCCATTCGATGATGAGAAAGCGCAAATCCAAGCCACCGTACCCCCGCGTTCCCATCGCCGAATAGCTGCACTGCATGAGTTGGCCGCCGAGTTGGTGGAACGCGCGTAGGTTGTTGACGCTGAATCGTATCTTCTGCCACCGATATGCCGCGACGACCCCAAGTGTGATTTGATCGGTGTGTAATTTTCGTTCTGGGTCGTTCGCAACCGCATGTCCCTCACTGAGTCCTTCCGCCGTACCAAAATTGTTGCCACCATCGGCCCTGCTACCAGCTCGCCAGCAGTATTGAAGGAATTAATTTCCAGCGGTGCGACTACCCTGCGGCTGAACTTTTCCCACGGCACTCACGACGACCATCGCCGCAGCGTGCGGTCGATTCGGCAAGTTGCGCACGAATTGGGCATTCAAGTGGGCATTTTGCAGGATTTGCAAGGGCCGAAAATTCGCTTAGGAAAGTTCGCCGACGGGACGATTACCCTCGCTCCCGGCGATCCGTATATCCTCACCAATCGCGAGACTCCCGGTAATGAAAAACGCAGTTGGGTCACTTACGACAAGCTGGCGAAAGAAGTCCCCGAAGGTGCGACGATTTTGATCGATGACGGGCGCGTAGAAATGCGCGTGGAAGCCGTTGATGCAGCCGCTGGAGAGTTATTCTGCCGCACGATTGTCGGCGGCAAATTATCCAACAACAAAGGCGTGAACTTTCCTGGGGTGAGTTTGTCGGTGCGGGCGATTACCGACAAAGACCGCAAGGATTTGCGCTTTGGGTTAAATCAGGGGGTGGATTGGGTGGCGCTCAGTTTCGTGCGCGATCCGTCTGACGTGTTGGAATTGCGCGAGCTGATGGCGGCGGCGGGGCGGCGCGTGCCGATCGTGGTCAAGTTTGAAAAGCACGAAGCGATCGACCTGATGGACGACATTTTGGCGCTGTGCGATGGCGTCATGGTGGCGCGGGGGGATTTGGGGGTGGAAGTGCCCGCCGAAGACGTGCCGATTTTGCAAAAACGCCTGATTTACAAAGCCAATCAACTGGGTATCCCGGTGATCACGGCGACGCAAATGCTCGACAGCATGGCGACGAATCCGCGTCCGACCCGCGCCGAAATTTCGGATGTAGCGAACGCCATTTTGGACGGTACGGATGCCGTGATGCTCTCTAACGAGACGGCGGTGGGAGAATTCCCAGTCGAAGCCGTCTCAACGATGGCTCGCATTGCGATGCGGATTGAAGATGAATTCAGTACCGCCGTGCCGCAACTGCCCGAACCGCAAGATTCTGCTGTACGGCGCAAGGCTAGACGGGCGCGACATCAAGGAGATCGCCCTTCCCAACGCAAAGCCATTCCTAACGCCATCAGCAAAGCGGTGGGCGAGCTAGCAGAAGAGCTGAAAGCCTCGGCCATCATGACCCTAACGAAGTCTGGCTCGACCGCTCGCCACGTCTCCAAATTCCGGCCTCAAACGCCAATTCTGGCTGTGACGCCATCGGTCAACGTGTCGCGACAGTTGCAGATGGTGTGGGGGGTGCAGCCGCTTTTGGTTCTCGATTTGCCGTCTGCTCGCCAAACGTTTCAAGCGGCGCTGAACGTGGCGCGCGAAAAGCAGTTTCTTAAGGATGATGACTTGGTGGTGATGACCGCTGGCACGCTGCAAGGGGTGTCGGGATCGACCGATTTGATCAAAGTCGAACTCGTGAAATCGGTGGTGGCGCGCGGTCACGGGTTTGGCAAGCAGCGGGTCAGCGCTCCCGCCCGCATCATCCGTTCGGGGGCGGAGTCGAACACGTTGATGGCTGGGGAAATTTTGGTGGCGGAGTCCACGGATGCTGACTACGTGGAAGCGATGAAGCAAGCGGCGGGCGTGATTACAGAAGCGGGTGGCAAAGCTTCGCACGCAGCTGTGATCGGCTCGCGGCTGGGCGTGCCCGTGATGGTGGGGGTCAAAGATGCCACTAAAATCATTCGCGATGGCGCGATCGTGACGCTCGATCCGGGTCAGGGATGCGTGACCACGGGAGCGGAAGACGAGAACGGTCGCCACGAGAGCCTGTAGGAGGCGCATATTTGGTGTTCGTGCGGCGATCGCCTTCGTTCAAAAACATAAACAGTCCTGTTTAGAATGAGAAGGCTTCTTGCATTCGCGATCGCCTCTCATGACTCATTCATTTCTCCAGCTTCTCCAAGACCGCGTCGTGGTGTTCGATGGCCCCATGGGGACGTCGCTGCAGAATCAAAATCTCACGGCGGAAGACTTCGGTGGTGCCGATCTTGAGGGGTGTAACGAATATTTAGTCATCTCGAAACCGGAGGCCGTCAAAGCCGTTCACGCTAGCTTTTTCAAGGCTGGGGTTGATGTTGTTGAAACCGATACGTTTGGCGCTACGTCGGTGGTTTTGGCTGAGTACGACATCAGCGATCGCGCTTACGAAATCAATCGCCGCGCGGCTGAATTGGCCAAAGAAGTTGCCGAGGAGTATTCAACGAGCGATCGCCCTCGGTTCGTGGCGGGCTCGATGGGGCCGGGCACGAAACTTCCCACCCTCGGACACATCGACTTCGACACGCTGCGCGCGGCATACATCGAGCAAGTGCAGGGGTTAATCGACGGCGGGGCGGACTTGCTGCTGCTGGAAACCTGCCAGGATGTCTTGCAGATCAAGGCGGGGTTGAGCGCGATCGAGGCCGTGTTTGCCGAGCGAGAGATCCGCTTACCGCTGATGGTTTCCGTGACGATGGAACAGCAGGGAACCATGCTGGTGGGGTCGGAAATTAGCGCGGCTTTGACGATCCTGGAGCCGTATTCCATCGATATTTTGGGTCTCAACTGCGCCACGGGGCCGGACTTGATGACCGAGCACATTCGGTACTTGTCGGAGAACTCTCCTTTTCACATCTCCTGCATTCCCAATGCCGGACTGCCTGAAAATATCGGCGGCGTGGCTCACTATCACCTCTCTCCAGACGACTTGAAGACGCATCTCAAGCGGTTCGTGGAGGAATTCGGCGTGCGGGTCGTCGGTGGCTGCTGCGGGACGTGTCCTTCGCACTTGAAAGCTTTGGTTGAAGCAGTCAAGCCCTTACAGCCGAAGGAACGTCACGTCGATCTCGTGCCGTCTGCCGCATCGATTTACAGCGCTCAACCTTACGACCAAGACAATTCATTTCTCATCGTGGGCGAGCGCCTCAACGCCAGCGGCTCCAAGAAGTGTCGCGAGATGCTGCAAGCGGAGGACTGGGACGGCCTCGTGTCGCTGGGGCGATCGCAAGAAAAAGAAGGCGCTCACATCCTCGATGTCAACGTCGATTACGTCGGTCGCGACGGCGTTAGCGACATGCACGAGCTGGTTTCCCGTTTGGTGTCGAACATCCGCATTCCCCTCATGCTCGACTCGACTGAATGGGAAAAGATGGAGGCGGGTTTGAAGGTGGCGGGCGGCAAATGCCTGCTCAACTCTACGAACTACGAAGACGGCGAACCCCGATTTTTCAAAGTGCTCGAACTCGCCCGCACGTATGGCGCGGGAATCGTTGTCGGCACCATCGACGAAGACGGCATGGCTCGCACCGCCGATAAAAAGTTTGAAATTGCCCAGCGGGCTTATCGAGATGCCGTAGAATTCGGCATTCCCGCCCACGAAATCTTCTTCGACCCGCTGGCGCTTCCCATCTCAACCGGGATTGAAGAAGACCGCGCCAACGGCAAAGCCACCATCGAATCCATTCGCCGCATCCGCACTGAACTTCCTGGCTGTCACGTCATTTTGGGAGTCTCGAACGTTTCCTTCGGCCTCAACCCGGCTGCTCGTCAAGTCTTGAACTCGGTGTTTTTGCACGAAGCCGTGCAGGTTGGGATGGACTCGGCCATTGTCAGCGCCCGCAAAATTCTCCCCCTCGCCAAAATCGACCCCGAACATCAGGAAATCTGCCGCAAGCTCATTTACGACGATCGCCAATTCGACGGCGACATCTGCACGTTCGACCCCCTTACAAAGCTCACCGAACTGTTTGAAGGGGTGACGACAAAACGCGATCGCTCCGTAGACGACAACCTCCCGCTCGAAGACAAACTCAAACGCCACATTATCGACGGCGAGCGCATCGGCCTCGATGATGTCCTCAAGCAAGCTCTGGACAAATATCCGCCGCTCGAAATCGTCAATACATACCTGCTCGACGGCATGAAAACCGTGGGCGAACTGTTCGGTTCTGGCCAGATGCAGCTTCCTTTCGTCCTGCAATCGGCAGAAACCATGAAGGCGGCAGTAGCCTTTCTAGAACCGCACATGGACAAAGTGGAAGGCTCCACCAAAGGCAAAATGCTCATCGCCACCGTGAAAGGCGACGTTCACGACATCGGCAAAAATCTAGTCGATATCATCCTGACCAACAACGGCTACACGGTCTTCAACCTGGGCATCAAACAGCCCGTCGATGCCATCATCAACGCCTTCCGCGAACACGAGGCCGACTGCATCGCCATGAGCGGCCTCCTGGTGAAATCCACCGCGTTCATGAAGCAAAACCTAGAAATTTTCAACGAACAGGGCATTTCAGTCCCGGTCATTTTGGGCGGTGCAGCACTCACCCGCAAATTCGTTGAAAAAGACTGCCAGGATGTCTACCAAGGCCGGGTGATTTACGGTCGCGATGCCTTTACCGACCTGCATTTCATGGATCGGCTGATGGCCGCGAAAACCGACGGGCAGTGGGACAACCTCAAGGGCTTTGTGGGCGAAGACGAGAGCGATCGCGACTCCACCCCAGAAGACACCAACGGCGCGATCGAGTCTTCCAGCAATGGCAAAGCCAGCAACGGCAAAGCCAGCAAACCCGAACTTCCCCTCGAACCCGTCGTTATCGACACCCGCCGCGCTGAAACGGTGGAGATCGACACCGATCGCCCCACTCCTCCGTTTTGGGGCACGCAGCTTCTCACGGCTGAAAACATCCCCTGGGAAGAAGTTTTCTACTACATCGATCGCCAAGCCTTGTTTGCGGGGCAGTGGCAAATTCGCAAACCCCGCGAGCAGTCCAAGGACGAGTTCGATGCATTTGTAAAAGAGAAAATCGAACCCGTTTTAGCTCACTGGCAGCAGCGCATCATCGATGAAAACCTGCTCAAGCCCAGCATCACCTACGGCTATTTCCCCTGTTTATCTGACGGCAATCAGGTACGCATCTATCAGCCCGAGGCATTCCCCGAGCTGAGACCAGACGGCGATCGCCCCGGCCTC
>JBCBTL010000187.1:0-5693 GCA_039818705.1 Cyanobacteria bacterium J06639_1 | reverse complement strand
ACGACGATTTCGGGCTGGAAACGAAACGCCACCCACGTCGCAAAAATGACCACCGGATTGAAGACAGGCGCGGCAAGGAGAAAGGCGATCGCGACGTGCGGCGGAATTCCTTTCAAGATCAACCGACGCGCCACCGCCACATTGCCGCATTCACACACCGGGAAAAAGAACCCCAGCATCCCCCCCGCCAGCGATTGCAGCCAGGGCTGTTCGGGCAACCATTTCAGCAGTTGCTCTTCGCTCGCGAACATCGACAGCAATCCCGACAGCAGCACCCCCAGCAGCAAAAAGGGAATCGCTTCCACCACGATCCCCAAAAATAGAGTGACGCCATCTTGCCAGAGAGGAGAAGAAAACACGGTCGTTTCGCCGAGCAGGTCTGAGTGAAGTGTAGGGGGAGGCGATCGCTGAAGTCATCTCGCATCCCCACCCTCACGCAAAGGATTCAGCCTGAATCTTACGCCAGCAATTCACCAACTGCACGACCGGAACAGTGCGTTTTCTCGCGGAACTTTATACGTTCTCTGCCACCCGAGGCTCCAGCAGCACTTCGCCCTTGAGCATCCGCGCCGCCGCACTCAGCAGCTCCTCTTCCAAATACGGCTTCGTAAAGTACGCGCTCGCCCCCAAATTCGCCGCCATCTGACGGTGGCGATCCGCGCCCCGCGAAGTCAACATCGCAAACTGCAAGTAGCCCAACTCAGGATCCTGTCGCACCCGCGAGAGCAGCTCCAGACCGTCCATGCGCGGCATTTCCACGTCGCAGAAAATCAAATCGCACGGCAACCCAGCCCGCAACTTGTCCCACGCATCCTGACCGTCCCGCGCTTGCTCCACGCGATACCCAACTTTCGTAAACGTCATCGATAGCAGCTCGCGCACCGTAATCGAGTCGTCCACGATGAGTACCGTCGGCTGTTCGGGGCCTTCGTCGTACTCCTCGTCCATGCCCTCTGGCATCCAGAAGCGACCCGTCTCGCGGCGTACCTTACCCTGAGCCATTTCAATAAGCTCGATCGTGTCGGCGATGGGCAGCACTTTACCGTTACCTAGCACCGTAATCCCAGCAATGCCCAGCGGCTTGCGCACCGGATTGCGGAGCTGTTTGATCACGATCTCCTGCTCTTCCAGAAATGCATCGAGCTGCAGAGCTACGCGCTGACCGCCGCTCTGCAGGATCACGATTGGTACGAGATCTTCCGAGTCGTCATCTGTCTTCGAGCTGTAAACCTCAGCGCGGCGACGATGAGTTGTATCCTGCACTAGCAAGTTCGAGAGCGGCTGACAGGGCAAAAACTCATCGCGCCATCGCAAAACTGATTTCCCAGTCTCGTCAACTTCGATCTCCTCTTGCATGACATCGATCATCTCTTCAACCCCGTCCAGCGGGAACGCGAGCAAAGTTTTGTCGCTAGCGCAGACCATTGCTTTGGTGATGCTGAGAGTTAGAGGTAAGCGAATCGTGAACGTCGTCCCTTTCCCGATGGTGGAATCAACCTGAATCGTTCCCCGCAGTTCATTTAGGCGCGTGCGTACCACGTCCATGCCTACGCCGCGCCCAGCCAGCTCGTCCGCCTTATCTTTGGTGCTAAATCCGGGATGGAACAGGAAGTCATAAAGCTCGACATCTTCCAAAGACTCGGCTTCGGCGGCACTGACCAGCTCTTTAGCGATCGCCTTTTCCCGTACCCGCTCAGCGTCAATCCCGCCACCGTCATCCGACACGACGATGATCGATTCATTGCCCTGGTAATAGGTCTCGATCGTGATCGTCCCTTCCGGCCCTTTCCCGCGCTCCGCCCGCACGTCCGGCGTTTCGACCCCGTGGACGATCGCGTTATTGACCAAGTGGGTCATCGGGTCGTAAAGCTCTTCCAAAATCGCCTTATCGATTAGCGTGTCGCGACCTTCGACCATCAAGTCGATCTGCTTGCCCGACTTTATCGACAAATCTCGCACCGCGCGAGGCAGTCTGTCTGCGATTTGCGAGAACGGCACCATGCGGGCGCGGTTCAAACTCTCCTGCACCTGCGAGGTCACCTGCCGGAACTGGCGGCTGACCAACTCCGACTCGTCCACCACGTACTGAATGTCAGACGATGACTCTCGAATGCGGACGATTTGCTCGATGATGTCTTGCGACAGCGTGTGAAATGCCGTGAACTGATCCATCTCCAGAGCGTCGAACTCAGCCCCAGTGGAGTGGCCGCTGCCGTTGCTGTCGCTGCTATCGGATGAGGCTGGCGCGCTAGCGGCACTGTTGCGTCCGGCCATCAACGAGGCTTCCAACAGCGATCGCTCGTAGCGATCTTGAAGTTTCTGCCCCATGTCGTTGAGCGATCGCACCCGGAACAGCAGGTTATCCAAAAACTGCTGCAAGCGCCCCTGAATCTGTTCGAGGCTGTTGCGGTTCACCACCAGTTCCCCGACCAAGTTATTGATGGTGTCGAGGTGTTTCACTTCTACCCGCATGGTGGGGTTGCTGGCCGCTTTGCGCCGACGCGATCGCTGGGGGGCAGCCTTGGTTTCAGCAGCAGGCGCTGGGGCTGCTGGGGCTGTTACGGGGGGCGCAGCAGGCGACGCGCCCAAATCTCCCAACAACCCGTCGAGGTCAGAGAGATTGTCCTGTGTTGCGGCCGCTTTCTCATCGAACAATCCGGAGAGTTCGACACCCATGGACTCGCTCTCGGCAGCGGGCACCGGGCTTTCAGGCGGGATCGTCTCGGCAGCAGGAGCCGCAAACAAGTCACCCAGATCGTTCCAGCCTTCCGCAGGAGCGGCAGCCTCAGCCGCCACATTTGTTTCAGCCGGAGCGAACAATGAAGATAAGTCGTCTCCTGCCGCGACTGGAGCAGGAGTTTCTGTAGGGGGCGCGCCCGTAAAGAGATCGGCCAACCCACCCGCATCGGGAACGGGCGGCGTGGCTGTACCTTGAGCGGGATCTCCACTCAGCAATTCTGTCAGGGGAGGCGCAACGGCCTCCGTGGCATTTCCCAGAGCCATCAACTCGGCGGAGGGAGATACTGTATTGCCCTGCCCCGCGAGTACTGCCTCCTGCCCTTGACGCAGTTCGGTTAACACGACCGAGGCCAAATTGCGCCAGTCGAGGTGAGAGTGGGCGATCGCCTCACCGCAAACCCGAGTCAATTCCTGCCATCCGGCAATCTGGTACCGCGCTCCCAATTCCTGCAAAGATGTCGTGACGGTGCCGAGCTGCGATCGCACGTGCGGAAAGTCTCCCTGCTTAAACAGATCGAGCATCTGCTGCAGGAGGGCAGGCACTTGATGGGTAAACTCCGATTGCAGTGTGGGGGCTGCAGCAGGAGCGGCAGGAGCGGCTCCCGCGCCCGCGGCAGGAGCACCACCGCCGAGCAAACTCTCAACGCGAGTGTCGATCTCGGTAAATACGGGCTCGATGTCAGCAAAAGCAGCGCTACCAGCTTCTTCGGAAAGGCCGTCGGGGGTTTGCAACTCGTCGATCAGCGAGGCCAGCGTGTCGTTAGCCTTCAACAGCAGAGTTTCTAGCTCGCGATCCACCGGTACGGTCTTCTCGCGGCAGATTTTGAAGAAATCCTCCATCCGGTGAGCTGTTTTCTGAATGCTGGGAATGCCCAGCATCGCCGCGCCACCTTTGATCGAGTGTGCCGCTCGAAACATGTCGTTAATCATCTCGGCATCGGACATCTTTTCGCCGAGACTTAGTAACCCTTGCTCCAAGACGACCATGTGTTCCCGCGCCTCTTCAATGAAGAAGCCCATGATCCGTTGTTGCGTTTCGCGATCCATGACAGCGACCCTAGTGAGGTTGGAATATCCAAGGCGATCGAAGGCAGAAATTCAGCTCCCACCCGAGAAAAGCTAAGCGTTCTCCGATTCGCTCTCGACGCGGAATTTACCCACCGACGTTTGTAGGTTACTGGCGACCGACACCAGCTCCAGCAGCGAGCTAGCCACTTTCTGAGCCTCTTGAGAGGTCTCGTTCGCCGTTAGCTCGGCGTTCTGCATCACCTGCGTCACACTGCGGGAGGTTTCGGTCTGCTGCACGGTCGCGTTACTGATCTCGCGTACCAGATCGTCAATAGTCTGACTCACGGTAATAATCTCGTCTAGACTGCGCTTAGCTTGCTCGGCCAGCTTCGTCCCTTCGATAACCTGCTGCGTTCCTTCTTCCATTGCCGTCATCACCAATCCAGTCTCAGACTGAATTTGCAGCACGATTTGTTCGATTTCCTTCGATGCTTTGGCAGAGCGATCGGCAAGCTGTCTCACCTCATCGGCCACGATCGCGAAACCGCGTCCGGCCTCACCCGCACGCGCCGCCTCAATACTGGCGTTCAAAGCCAACAAGTTCGTCCGCGACGCAATCTGCGAAATGAAACCGACGATCTTGGAAATCTCTTGGGACGATTCGCCCAAGCGCTTCACCTGTCTCGTCGTCTCGGCCACCGTTTCTCGAATAGCCAAAATACCGGACACCGTTCGATCCACAGCCTCTCCGCCTTTAACCGCAGTCTCGGAGGCTTTACGAGCAACCCCCTCCGCTTCGCTGGCGTTATTGGCGACTTGCTGAATCGAGTTGGTCATCTCCTGTACCGAATTCAGCAGTTCGGAAATCTCTTGAGCCTGCCGCAACGCGTCGCTCGACAGACTGCGCGCAAATACTTCGTCTTGCTGCGCTGCCGAGTTCACCGACAGGGCGGCACGCTGGACCTGACTGACCAACTCCCGCAGGCTGTTAATCGTCAAGTTAAACGAGTCAGCCACTGCTCCCAACACGTCTGCGGTGACTTCGGCTCGCACCGTCAAGTCTCCACGGGCAGCGCCTTCCACGTCATCCAGCAGCCGGATAACCTGGCGCTGCAGGTCTTCTTTTGCTTGCCCCTGCTCGGCGGCTCGCTGTTGTAAGTCCAGTATTTTTGCTGAGATTGATTGCGACATCTGGTTAAACGCTGCCGCCATGGGTGAGGCCGCACTATCGGATGCCAGGTTGACCTGCGCGTCGAATCGGCCTTTGGACATTGCCGCGAACTGTTCAATGAACGCCTGCTGATCCTCGCGAGACCCGCCGCCGCCACCGGACTTGGTGGCAGTGGCAGCGATAACCCCCGTTCCCACAGTTGCACCGGCAACACCGCCTAACGCCGCCGCGAAATCATTGCCAGAGGCCGCTTTGACCCCGAACAATGCTAAAGCTCCCACGAGTAACGAAGCACCTCCATTAAGTAGGGCTCCTCTCAGGGGGAAACCGCCACCACTTCGCTTGGGAGACTGGGACACGGGTGCGGCGGGAGCCGCCACAGGCTGAGGAGCGATCGCAATGTCGGCTCCATCTTCTGAGAGGCTAGTGACGCTTTCTTCATCAGCAATCACGGCCTCCTCTTTTTCATCGTCGGGCAGGATGAATAGCCCTTCAAGCTGCTCGTTCGAGCCCGTTCCCATGTCGGCCACTGACAGCGTGGCATCGCTCTCGTCAGGGGTAAAGATCTGGGTGCTGGTCTCATCTACGCTGATTTCAGAAAGCGATTCAGCCATTTCCGTAATGCTTTCTGAAGAGAAATCGAACGCCGAACCCTCTTCAGTGCCGAGTGAGTCGTCTTCGTCCAGCTCGTCTAACAAGGAGAAACTCGTATCCTGAGGAGAGGCGCTGGCTTTATCGACAGGAGCGTCATCAGCAGAAATAAACGTATCGCCTA
>JBCBTL010000186.1:0-5694 GCA_039818705.1 Cyanobacteria bacterium J06639_1 | reverse complement strand
CTGCTCCGTCGTCCGCCCGGACGCGAAGCTTACCCCGGCGACGTGTTCTATCTCCACTCTCGCTTGTTGGAGCGCGCTGCCAAGCTGAGCGACGATTTGGGTGGCGGTTCGATGACCGCACTGCCGATTATTGAAACCCAAGCGGGTGACGTGTCGGCCTACATCCCCACCAACGTGATTTCGATTACGGACGGTCAGATTTTCCTCGAAGCCGACTTGTTCAACGCTGGCGTGCGCCCCGCTATCAACGCCGGTATCTCGGTGAGCCGAGTCGGATCGGCTGCGCAGATCAAAGCGATGAAGCAGGTGGCCGGTAAGATTCGTCTGGAGTTGGCTCAGTTCCGCGAGCTGGAGGCATTTGCCCAGTTCGCGTCTGACCTGGACGAAGCCACTCAGAACCAGTTGGCTCGTGGTAAGCGCTTGCAGCAAATCCTGAAGCAGCCTCAATACTCGCCGCTGTCGGTGGCCGAGCAGGTGGCTTGCATCTACGCAGGTACGAAGGGATTGATGGATGAAATCCCCGTCGAAAAAGTGGTGGACTTCAAGCAAGGATTGGTGTCTTACCTCGGCACTAACAAGCCCGAGTACGAAGCCATCATCCGCAGCGACAAGAAGCTGACCGACGAAGCAACCAAGTTGCTCGAAGACGCGATCGCCGAATACAAGCAGGCATTCTTGGCTGAAAACGCCGTTCCTGCCTAAGTCTCGCCAGTCGTTATCCCTCAAGCACTTCGTCGAAAGGAAAACCATCATGGCGAATCTGAAAGCCATTCGCGATCGCATTAAGTCGGTCAAAAACACGCGCAAAATCACCGAGGCGATGCGGCTTGTGGCCGCCGCCAAGGTGCGTCGCGCTCAAGAGCAGGTCAACTCCACTCGTCCCTTCGCCGATCGCCTGGCGCAGGTGTTTTACGGGCTGCAAACTCGCTTGCAGGTGGAGCAGGTAGAGCTACCTTTGCTGCGGCAGCGTCCGGTGAAGAAAGTGGGTCTGTTGGTAGTGACAGGCGATCGCGGTCTCTGCGGCGCCTACAACACCAACGCCATCAAACAGGCAGAACTGCGCGTCAAGGAGCTGCAAGCTCAAGGCATCGATTACGAGTTCTATCTAATCGGTCGCAAAGCTACGCAGTACTTCGAGCGGCGCAACGCTCCCATCGAGGAGTCCTACATTGGGCTAGAGCAAATTCCAACCTCGGAAGAAGCGAGCCGCATCGCCGATCGCCTGTTGGCAGCGTTTCAATCTGAAGCGGTCGATCGCGTCGAGCTGATCTACACTCGCTTCATTTCGCTGCTCAACTCGCGTCCGACGCTGCAAACTCTGCTGCCTCTCGATCCGAAGCAGCTCCAAAACCAAGATGACGAAGTGTTCCGCATGTTGGTGCGCGGCGGCAAATTCACCGTCGAGCGCGAGAAGATCGTCGCTCAGGGTGGCGAGCTGCCTCAAGACATGATCTTCGAGCAAGATCCGGCTCAGATTCTAGAGGCGCTGCTGCCGCTGTATCTGAACAATCAACTGTTGCGATCGATGCAAGAATCCGCTGCGAGCGAACTTGCCGCGCGGATGACGGCCATGAACAACGCCAGCGACAACGCCAAGGATCTTTTGGGCAGACTGAAGCTGACGTACAACAAAGCGCGTCAGGCCAGCATCACCCAGGAAATTCTGGAAGTGGTGGGTGGAGCCAGCGCAATCTAAGCGTCGCTCTCCCTATAACAAGCCATGCAAAAGCCGCTGTCGAGTGACAGCGGCTTTTTTGCGATCGAAATTTAGAATTTGCGCATTACACTTACGCCTCGATGAACTGAGGCGATGGGCGACGCTCTACTCCTTTTCGATGTACTGCCGGATGTTGTTGAGGTCGATATAGCGATCGGTGGAGTTTCGCAGCTCGCGGGCGATCATGCCCTCGGTCGAAACCACCGTGATAAACGTGTTCTTAGAACGCAACAGCTCGATCGCTCGCTCGAAGTCGCCATCGCCGCTAAACAAAATCATTTGATTGTAATGTTCGGCAGTGTTGAACATATCTACAACGATTTCAATATCCAGATTGGCTTTCTGGGAAAACCGACCGGAATTGTCGTCGTAGTATTCCTTCAAGAGCTTAGTGCGAACGGTGTAGCCCATGTTGATGAGAGCGTCGCGGAAGCCACGCTGATCCTGAGGATCCTTGATGCCCGTGTACCAAAAGGCGTTCACCAAATCGACGTTTTCATCGCTGGCAAAGTATTCCAAAATGCGCCGCGGATTGAAGAACCATCCGTTCTTCTGCTGCGCGTAAAACATGTTGTTTCCATCGATAAAGATAGAAAGGCGAGCTGGGGAGTTATAGAGCATAAACGTACTTCTCCGGGGGCACCTTGAACGAGGGACAGAAACGCAAACAACTAAAAAACGTTGTCATGCAAAGAACGCATAAGCCGAAAGGAATTCGAGCATCAAGGGTAAGAAACTTACCGAGAAGTCGAGTTATCCTGACGTCATTAGGCCATCCTAGCCGAGCTATTGAAATCGAATCCTGAACAAATGCTGGAATTCGATTTGTTTTCGGCGTGATGGCGATCGCTGCGAGTCATCACCACAACGAACATGGTTAGACATGCTAGCAAACCGCAGCAGGTTCAGCCAATAGTGGATACTGCTGAAGTTCGCGCTGTTTTAAGTAGGCTTCGGCGACGCGACGAGCAAGGTGGCGAATTCTGCCGATATATCGAGTGCGCTCGGCCACAGCAATAGCGCTGCGAGCGTCAAGCAGATTAAAGGTATGAGAGCATTTCAAAACGCAATCAAATGCGGGCAAAATTGCGCCATTGGGGTCAGGTGGATCGGCCTCTAAACGCTGTTGCGTCCAGTCGAGAACCTGCGTGGCTTCACGCTCGTAGAAGTCAAATTGCTGGAAAAGCATGTCAGTGTTGGCAAGCTGAAAATTATAAAATGAATGCCCGATTTCACCCTGATGGTGAACCTGACCGTAACTAATGTTGCCCAAATCAGGATGGGTTTGCCAACACAAGTCATAGACCGAATTTACGCCTTGAACGTACATAGCAAGTCGTTCGAGGCCATACGTAATTTCAACTGAAACGGGACGACAATCGAAGCCACCTGCTTGTTGAAAGTAAGTAAATTGAGTGACTTCCATGCCGTCAAGCCATACTTCCCAGCCCACTCCCCACGCACCTAAAGTGGGAGATTCCCAATCATCTTCAACAAAACGGATATCTCGTTCGGCAGGGTCGATGCCGAGCGCGCGCAGGCTATCCAAGTACAAATCGATGATGTTGTCGGGGGACGGCTTAATTAAGACTTGGAATTGATAGTAATGCTGCAAGCGGTTGGGATTTTCGCCGTAGCGACCGTCGGTGGGGCGGCGGCAAGGTTCGACGTAGGCCACGCGCCAGGGTTCGGGGCCGAGCGATCGCAAGAACGTGTGAGGACTCATCGTCCCCGCCCCTTTTTCGATGTCGTAGGGTTGCACGACCAAACAGCCGCGATCGCTCCAAAACTGATGCAGCGTGGAGATTAAAGATTGAAACGTTGACATGGGCGGAAACTAGAGTCCCTACAAAACGGGTGAGACTCACATATCCTGGCATGAATTGGCGATCGCGCTGCTTGCACTCAAAGGCGATCGCGGATAGCTCACAAGGGAATGGCAGGAGCTTCGAGATCGCGAAATAGCGGCGTACTGAGATAGCGCTCGCCAAAGCTGGGCTGCACGAAGACGATCAATTTATCCGCGTTTTCCGGGCGCTTGCCGACCGTTAACGCTGCCGCGAGTGCCGCTCCAGTCGAGATGCCCGAGAGCAACCCTTCTTCACTGGCGAGGCGGCGAGCGTAGTGAATGCTGGCATCGTCATCAACGGTGAGGACTTCATCGATGAGGGCGCGATCGAGGACGGCAGGGACGAACCCCGCGCCGATACCTTGGATTTTGTGAGATGAAGGCTTGCCGCCGCTCAACACCGGACTCGCACTGGGCTCGACCGCGACAAGCTGGATATCGGGATTTTTCTCCTTCAGAAATTTCCCTGCTCCCGTGATCGTGCCGCCCGTGCCGACTCCTGCAATCAAAATATCGATCGCTCCATCCGTCCCCTCCCACAGTTCGGGGCCAGTGGTGCGGTAGTGAATGGCGGGATTAGCGGGATTGGTGAATTGCCCCAACATGTGAGCATTGGGCGTAGTGCGGACGATCTCTTCTGCTTTCCAAATCGCCTCGCTCATGCCGCCACTGCCGCTGACCAGTTCCAGTTCGGCTCCGTAGGCTTTCAATAACAAGCGGCGCTCGATGCTCATCGTTTCGGGCATGGTGATGATCAAGCGATAGCCTTTGGCCGCTGCTGCCATCGCCAAGCCAACGCCCGTGTTGCCCGAAGTTGGCTCGACTAACACGGTCTTACCCGGAACGATCGCTCCCAATTGCTCGGCAGTTTCGATCATGTTCACCGCAATCCGGTCTTTCACCGAGGCTGCCGGATTGAAACTCTCCAGTTTGACGACGATGCGCGCGGCACACCCTTCCGCATCAGGAATGCGATTGAGACTCACCAGAGGCGTGTGACCGATGAGCTGAGTAATGGAATCGGCAATGTTCATGGAGGGGCGCGGAGAAGAGTGGGAAGTCAGGAGGTGGCGGATTGATTGGAAGGGGAGGGATCGGGGCGATCGACGAACAAAATGCCGTTGAGATGGTCGATCTCGTGCTGGAGGACGCGAGCGAGGAATCCAGCGGCTTCCCACTCAACCATACGTCCCTGGGGATTGAGGGCGCGCAACCGAATCGATCGCGATCGCTCCACCTCCCCGCGATCGCAGGGAACGCTCAAACATCCTTCAGCATAGACATCTCGCTCGGTAGAGAACTCTAAAATCTGAGGGTTTATCCAGATTTGCAGCGGAATCAGAGGAGCATCGGGGTAGCGCGTATTGTCCCGACATTCCACGGCGATGACGCGCAGCGAACGAAATACCTGAGGAGCAGCAATCCCCACTCCCCCTTCTTTGCGCATCGTTTCCACCATGTCAGCCAAAAAAGACTGAAAGGATTCAGTCGGAATCAGCGCTTCGAGAACGCTCAACGCGACATCTCTAAGAATGGCATCGCCAATCTGGGCGACGGGAAGACAGGTCATAACAGGCGATCGCGGCAAATGCGTGACTCAATCCTAACGCCCAAATTCGCCTCATTCTGCTACAGATAAACCCGTCTGCTGCAATCGCGAAATTGCTCGGGTTAATGCCTCAATCAGACTGTCATTTTCTTGAGGCGTGCGAACGGCAAGGCGGAACCAGCGATCGCCCTGCTCCCCGAAACTGCCGTCCCGAGCAAAGCTATGACAGGTGCGAATGAGTATGCGATCGCTTTGCAAAAGCTCCCGCTGGAGCGCCGCGACCGAAACGGGAGAGCGCACGAGCAAAAAGTTAGCTGCGCCAGGTAACGGGTCGCATCCAATTGCCTGGAGTTGGGCAAACAAGCGCTGGCGAGAGGGCGGCAACCATGCATAGGTTCGCTGCTGGAATTCGCGATCGCCTAACGCCGCGATCGCCCCCACGGAAGCTAAGCCATTCACGCTCCAGGGATCGCGCCACTGCTGCCAGCGCGCGAGGAGATCGGGATGAGCCAGGGCAAATCCAACCCGCAATCCGGCGATCGCGTAAAACTTCGTGAGCGATCGCACGACCACCAATTG
>JBCBTL010000185.1:0-5734 GCA_039818705.1 Cyanobacteria bacterium J06639_1 | reverse complement strand
TCGATGAAAGAGGTCACATCCATATTTTCTTCAAACCAAGCGTGAGAGCGCACCGACACCCCAAAACTTTGGTATTCAATCCAAAAACCCTCACGATCGCTACGTCCGAATGTGAGAATTGAATCTGTTCGAGGGGATTTGAGAATGATTTCTGGCACGCTTCTGCAATCTCCTTCACGCCGATGCAACTTCTACGTATGCAGAGACCGGCGAAGGACGAGGGATATCCAGGCCATCTTCTCGAAGACCGTCAACGTGGAAGTCAATAGCTTCAGCCATATTTTTCTCAGTTTCTGCAATACTCTCTCCCGTCGCAATACACCCTTGCTTGTCTGGAGAATATGCAGAAAATCCACTATCAGTTTTTTCGATGACGATGAGATACTTCATTCTTTCAATCCCGCTTGATGCAAAAATACTTTTCAACGTACCAATTCCGAGATCGTTACTCGGTTTTCCAGCTACGGTAACGCGACCGGTTTTTGATGGGTGCTTGAATTGACGGTGACTACCTCACATGGCTACCTGATACCAACCGTCCTTGTCTATCAGTTTGATGACTTCTCTGACCTTCATAGGCACATATTCGCACTGCCCAGATTTTTACTTCAGCGATCGTAGCTAACCGCGCCTGGAGCTTGACAGGTGTAACGCGATCGCCAGCTTGACAAATCGACAGCTCTTGTCACTGAATGCAGCTCTCCGAAGCACTTTCAGCCCCTCTCCGAGGGTGTTTTGTGAACAAGCATTGCGATTTGTATCGGCTTCTGTGACGCATCCTAGGGATTCCTCAAAACTCTGATAAAACGAGACCGTGTTGACGGTTGCCTGCCGACCGGGGAGGGGGCTTTCCGTCTCTGACGGGAAGTTTGACGCTCGGCATCGCCGCCTCAACCTTTGAATCTTGCTATTGCCCGGGAGAAGTCGCTGCATGTTCGCACCTGCCAAGCCGACCTTACGCTACGTTGCCCCTACCGATTTGAAAGGGCGCACCTTAATGAAGGTGGTTTACGTCGTTTTGGAGCCGCAGTATCAAAGCTCGCTCACGGCTTGCGTGGAGTCGATCAATCGCAATCATCCCGAACTAGCAGTTGAAATTAGCGGCTATCTGATTGAAGAGCTTCGCGACGAGGCAACTTACGAAGCGTTCAAGCAGGATATCGCGACGGCGAACGTCTTTTTTGCGTCTTTGATCTTTTTGGAAGACCTCGCAAAAAAAGTAGTAGAAGCGGTGCAGCCCCATCGCGATCGCCTCGATGTTGCAGTGGTGTTCCCGTCCATGCCTGAGGTGATGCGCCTTAATAAGATGGGCAGCTTCTCGATGGCGAATTTGGGGCAGTCGAAGAGCGCGATCGCTCAGTTCATGCGCAAGCGAAAGGAGAAGCAGGGCGCGTCGTTCCAAGATGGGATGTTGAAACTGCTGCAAACGCTGCCCAAAGTCCTGAAGTACATGCCGATGGATAAGGCTCAGGACGCGCGGAATTTCATGCTCAGCTTTCAGTACTGGCTGGGCGGGTCGCAGGATAATCTCGAAAACCTGCTGGTGATGATTGCCGATCGCTATTTGCCCGAGTTCAAAGAGCGCAAGCTACACTTCGAGGCTCCGGTAGAGTATCCCGAAATCGGCATTTGGCATCCGCTGGCAACGGAGATGTTTGAGGACGTGGATGCGTATCTGCGTTGGTACGGCGATCGCGAGGACATCGACGATACGCTTAAAAATCCGAACGCTCCTTGCGTGGGGTTGGTGCTGCAACGCACGCACCTGGTAACTGGCGATGACAGCCATTACGTCGCCATGCTGCAAGAGCTGGAGTCGAGCGGCGCGCGGGTGATTCCGGTGTTTGCGGGCGGCTTGGACTTTTCTCGTCCGGTGGATGCTTTCTTTTATCAGGGGAAGAACGGCGAGCGCCAGCCCATTGTGGATACGGTGGTGTCGCTGACGGGATTTGCGCTGGTGGGCGGCCCTGCGCGTCAGGATCACCCCAAAGCGATCGACTCGCTGCAAAAGCTGAATCGGCCTTACATCGTGGCGCTGCCGCTGGTGTTTCAGACCACGGAAGAGTGGACGGAGAGCGATCTGGGGCTGCACCCGATTCAGGTGGCCTTACAGGTCGCTTTGCCGGAGTTGGATGGAGCGATCGAACCGATCGTGCTGTCCGGTCGCGACGGCATGACGGGGCGCGCCATTCCCCTCAAAGATCGGGTGGAGCTGGTGGCGCAGCGGGCGATGAAGTGGGCGCAACTGCGGCGCAAGCCCAAGGCTGACAAGAAAGTTGCGATTACTGTATTCAGCTTTCCACCAGATAAGGGCAACGTCGGTACGGCGGCGTATCTGGACGTGTTCTCGTCGATCCATAAGGTGATCGGGGCGCTGAAGGACGAAGGCTACGACGTGCGCGACGTGCCCGAGACTTCCACCGAGATGATGAACGAGCTGCTGCACGACGCTCAAGCCCAAATCAGCAGTCCCGAGCTGAACGTGGCGCATCGCATCCCTATCCGCGAGTACGAACAGCTCACCCCTTACTACGAGCGCTTGGAAGAGTCTTGGGGGCCAGCACCAGGGCCGTTCAACACCGACGGCAAGAACATGCTGGTGTACGGCAAGCACTACGGCAATGTGTTCATTGGCGTGCAGCCCACGTTCGGCTATGAAGGTGACCCGATGCGGCTGTTATTCTCGCGATCGGCCAGCCCGCACCACGGATTTGCGGCGTACTACACGTATCTGAATCAAATCTGGAAAGCCGATGCGGTGATGCACTTCGGCACGCACGGTTCGCTGGAGTTCATGCCCGGTAAGCAAATCGGCATGTCCGGCGACTGCTTCCCCGATAGCTTGATCGGCTACACTCCCAACCTTTACTACTACGCGGCGAACAACCCTTCCGAGGCCACGATCGCCAAGCGCCGCAGCTACGCCTGCACGGTGAGCTACCTCACCCCTGCGGCTGAGAACGCCGGACTGTACAAAGGCTTGAAAGAGCTGAAGGAGTTGATTGCGTCGTATCAGTCTTTGCGGGAAGGCGATCGCGGTGCGTCCATCGTCAATGCTGCTGCCGATAAAGCCCGTTTGGTGAACCTCGATCGTGACGTGCAGCTTCCCGATGTTGATGCGAAAGAACTGAGTCTCGACGAACGCGACACGGTGATTGGTTCGCTCTACGGCAAGCTGATGGAAATCGAGTCTCGCTTGCTGCCCTGTGGTTTGCACGTGATTGGCTTGCCCCCCACGGCTGATGAGGCGATCGCTACGTTGGTCAACATCGCCAGCATCGATCGCCCCGAAGACGAGATCGTGGGTTTGCCTCGCATCATTTGCCAGAGTCTCGGTCGAGATTTGGATGAGGTTTATAAGAATAGCGATCTCGGTCAGTTAGAAGATGTCCAGCTTTTGCAGGACGTGACGGTGGCCTGTCAGAAGGCGATCGCCGCGATGGTGCGAGCCCAAGCCGATGAAGACGGTCGCGTGTCCCGCGTTGCGAGCTTCTTCACCAACTTGGCGGGCAAGAAAGAGCCTTGGATAGAAGCCCTGCACGAAGCGGGCTACACCGAAGTCGATACCGAACTGCTCAAGCCCCTGTTCGAGTATTTAGAGTTCTGCCTCGAACAGGTCGTGGCCGATAACGAAGTCGGCGCGATGGTACAAGCGCTAGAAGGCAACTACGTCATGCCAGGGCCGGGCGGCGACCCCATTCGCAACCCGATGGTGCTGCCCACGGGCAAAAACATCTACGCCCTCGACCCCCAATCCATTCCCACCAGCGCCGCCGTGCAAGCCGCGATGGTCGTGGTCGATCGCCTGCTCGCCCGCCAAAAAGCCGACAACAACGGTCAGTGGCCGGAGACGATCGCCTGCATGTTGTGGGGCACGGACAACATCAAAACCTACGGCGAATCGCTAGCTCAAGTGCTCTGCATGATCGGCGTCCGCCCCATGCCCGACTCCCTCGGTCGCATTAACAAAGTCGAGCTGATTCCCCTCGAAGAGCTGGGTCGCCCCCGCATCGACGTGGTGGTGAACTGCTCCGGCGTATTCCGCGACCTGTTCGTGAACCAGATGGAGCTAATCGATCGCGCCGTCAAGCTCGCTGCTGAAGCTGACGAGCCGCACGAGATGAACTTCCTGCGCAAGCACGCTCAGGCGCAAGCTCAGGAAATGGGCATCACGCTGCGCCAAGCCGCTACCCGCGTCTTTTCCAATGCCTCCGGTTCCTACGCCGCCAACGTCAACCTCGCCGTTGAAAACAGCACCTGGGAAGAAGAGGCCGAGCTGCGAGATATGTACCTCAGCCGCAAGTCGTTTGCCTTCGGCAGCGACGTGGCCGAGTCCGAGCAGCGCCAAATCCACGAAGCCGCCCTCAAAACGGTGGACGTGACCTTCCAAAACCTGGACTCGTCCGAAATCAGCCTGACGGACGTAAGCCACTACTTCGACTCCGACCCCACTAAAGTGGTTGCCAATCTGCGCAAAGACGGCAAGAAGCCCAAAGCCTTCATCGCCGATACCACCACCGCTAACGCTCAGGTGCGCACTCTGGATGAAACCGTTCGCCTCGACGCGCGCACCAAACTGCTCAACCCCAAATGGTACGAGGGCATGTTGAAGCACGGCTACGAGGGCGTGCGGGAAATCTCGAAGCGCTTGGTGAATACCAGCGGCTGGTCGGCCACGGCGGATGCAGTGGACAACTGGGTCTACGAAGACACCAACGCCACGTTCATCGAAGACGAAGCCATGCGCGATCGCCTGATGAACCTCAACCCCCACTCCTTCCGCAAAATCGTCGGCACGCTCCTAGAGGTCAACGGTCGCGGTTACTGGGAAACCTCCGAAACCAACATCGAGAAGCTGCAAGAGCTGTACCAAGAAGTCGAAGACCGCATCGAAGGTATCGAATAGGTCTTTGCAGTTGAAGAAAGGCGATCGCTTTGGTGCTTTGGGCTTGAGGGCGATCGCCTTAACAGTGCAGGTTGATTATTGATAGTGGGTAAGATATGCATGAAAATATCACGAAGTAGTGTCGTAGGATTATGGGTATTTCATCACGTCTAAAGCATGTGGATGCCGATCTCTTTGAGCTGATGTTGGAGCATCCTGAATTAATAAGTCTGTTGCTGAACGCGCAATGGATGGATGACATGGATTACAAATCGTATTTTGAAGCGACGAAGGATCTAGTGACACTAGAAAAACTTGATATACTGAAGCAAGAGAACCCTAGAGTTTTTCAGCGTATTGTAGTTGACATTGAAGTCATGACAGGATTTCCGGAACTGAATCTGCACAAGTACTGGAATGAAATTCATTACTTACTCAACGGAGAAAGTATCGATCGATCGCGACCGACCTATTTACTTGAAGAAGAACCTAAGAATGGCTATTCCCCACGCGTGAATGCTTTGTTCGGAGGAAGAGAATTCGATGGCAAAACAGGCTACCTAGCCGTCTACTACTTATTTCCAAATGAAGTTCGTCAAATTTCAGAAGGGTTGTGTCGTATTTCTGAGGCAGACTTTAGGGAGAGAGTTTCATGCGCTTTTGAGAGCGCAGAAAGCGGCCTTCAAGCTTACGATGATGAGCCAGAGCTAAGCGATTGGCTCTCGAACTATTTTGAAGCTCTGCGCGGATACTACTTAGAGGCAAGCCTTCGCAGAAATGCTATGCTTGCCTACTATGGATAAGAATTCAGGTCGATCTGTCAACAATAGCCTAGTTGTAAGAAATGCC
>JBCBTL010000184.1:0-5742 GCA_039818705.1 Cyanobacteria bacterium J06639_1 | reverse complement strand
AATCCAAAGTCCCCGATCGCGCGGCTTAAACTGCACGGCGGGCTGCGATCGCGGACTTTGGATTGGAGGGGCGATGATTTTCGCGATCGCTCTCGCCTTGCGGCTGTGGAACTTGGGCGAGTTCGAGCCACCCGTGTTTGACGAGGTGTACTTCCCCAGGTTTGCCGAGAACTATCTCGATGGCGAACGGCTGTTCGACGCGCACCCGCCTTTGGGGAAATACTTCATTGCGCTCGGCATTCTCATTTTCGGGCGCAATCCGATTGGATATCGAATTGCCACGGCTTTGTTTGGGGCGCTGATTCCGGTGCTGGTGACCGGTTTGCTGTATCGCCTCACCTACCGACGTGGCTTAGCCCTGCTGGGCGGCTTGCTGATGCTGAGCGATGGCTTGTTTTTGGTCGAGTCTCGCTTCGGACTGATGAACGTCTTTTTGGTGGCGTTCGGGTTGCTGGCGCAAATCTTCTTGCTGGTGGGGTTAGAGCGGCGCGGCGGCGCGCGGACGCTGCTGTTGAGCTGTTCGGGGGCGATGCTGGGAGCCAGTGAGCGGTGAAGTGGAACGGCCTCGGGTTCGCGCTGGGGTTGGGGTTTCTCGGGGTGTTGGTGTGGGCGATCGCGCTGCTACGTCCCAAGCAGCTCCCGCGCCTGGGCATTTTGGCTCGCATTACGCAGTTGCGCTGGTGGCACTACGTCGTTTGTTTTGCCCTGGTTCCTGCGGCGGTCTACGTCGTTCAATGGATTCCCCACATTTGGCTGTATCCGCGCGGCGTGACCGAACTCCCGTCCGGCACGGATGCCGTGCCCGTGCTGTGGAACACGCTGCGCGACCTGCATCGCGATTTGATCGGCAATCACACCAACGCCAATGTCGGGGTGGGCACGGATAAAGTGGTGCATCCCTACTGCTCCACCTGGCTGTCTTGGCCGGTGCTGGGGCGACCGATTAGTTACTACTTCGATGCGGACGACTCGCAGTGGCAAAGCGTATTGGCGATCGGCAATCCCATTTTGTGGTGGCTGGCGCTCCCGGCGGTGGTCGGACTAACGATTTCGACGATGATTCGCTTTCGTGCCTTTCCGGCGTACGTCCTGCTGGGCTATGCCGCCAACTATCTGCCCTGGATGAAAGTCAGTCGCTGCCTGTTTCTGTATCACTACATGAGCGCGCTGGTGTTCAGCGTTATGGCATTGGCGTTCGTGCTCGACGGCTTTCTGCATCACCGGCGCACAACCGTGCGGCTGATAGGACTATTCGCGATCGGCGCGATCGCCCTCAGCCAAATTTTCTTCACGCCCATCTGGTTGGGACTCCCCGTCACTCCCCAGCAGTTCTACCTGCGCATGTGGTTCCGACCGGGATTGTGGACGGGAGACTTGACCGGATTTAACTGGATTTAGGCCGGCTCCAGCAACGGGATGTGCACTGATTGAGTGGAACCGATGGCTAACTGACGATCGCGAGGGCACGAGTCGGAGCGGGGGCGCGTCTCAAGCTGACTGCAAACGTGCTGCCTGTGCCCGGTTCGGACTCGACGGAGATACTTCCCTGCATTTGCTCCACCAAGACGGCGACGATCGCCAGACCCAACCCCGTGCCGCCGCTGTTGCGCGATCGCGCTTCGTCCACCCGGAAAAAACGCTCGAAGATGTGCTGCTGGTGTTCGGGCGGGATGCCGATGCCGCGATCGCGAACGCTGACGCGCGCGTAGCGATCGTTCCCTTCAAGCCAAATTTCGACCGGACTGTCCGGCTTGGAATAGCGACCGGCGTTGGTGAGCAGATTCAACAGCACTTGCTTGAGGCGATCGCGATCGGCCAAGCAGTAAATCTCGTCGGGCTTGCCGCCGCGTAATGGGTTGTTGGGGGGCACGACCCTGACTGACATGGGGTTCGGCACGATTTGGCTGGCGATCGTGACGGTGTCGCGCGCTACCGCTTCGAGCGACACTGGCTCGCACTTCATGTGAAACGCCCCCGACTCCGCCCGAGCCAGATCGATCAGGTCGCACAGCAGGCGCACCGTCCGCTGGGTTTCATCCAGTGCCGTCGAGAGGGATTCTTGTTGCAGGTCGCTGAGGTTTTGGCCGCGCCGCAGCGTGCTTTCCAAATACCCCTGCACGATCGACAGCGGCGTGCGCAGTTCGTGGGAAATATTGCTGATGAGCTGGCGCTTTTGCTCCCACGAGAGCGAGAGGCGATCGAGCATGTGATTGTACGCCCCCACCAGTTGCTCGACTTCGGTGGGAGGATCGTCCAAACTGACCCGCGCCACCTGAAGCTGCTCGGCAGAAATTCGCTCGGTGATTTGACTCAGCCGCGTCAGCGGGCGCAGCGATCGCCGAATGAGCCACAACCCTACAACCGTCGTCACCCCCATCGCCGTTGCGCCGGTGGCGAGCATCGTCCGCACAAAGACTAAGTACGCCTGATAGCTGCGGGTCACGTCATCGACAATGTAGGCCGTCACGTTAGAGCCGTTGTCTAAAGTCATCGGCAGGCCGCAAGCGACCCAATAGCGATCGCTGACCCGCAATACCTGGGGTTCCGCCGGCCAAGGCCCTTCGATCGTTGGCTGACGGGCCATCAGATCCGATTGCCCCACGAGGGTGCCGTCGAGGGTTTGCACTTGAATCCAGGTTGAGGGGCGCGTGTATTTGTCGATCGCGCGGGTCACAGACTCTTGAGGAGGATACATTTCTTGGTAGGTGTCCACCTCTTGGGCAAAGCGCTTGATGGTGTCGCGCTGTTGCAGCTTGGTGGTCATAATCATTTCGCGGTAAAGGCTCCAGGTGCCCAATCCGCCTACGCCACCGAGGATGGTTAGCGTCGCCAATGCGGAAATAGCCATCAGCCGACACTGTAGCGATCGACACCAACCGTTAAGATATTTCACGATGACTGAGGCGAGTCCCGAACGTTACATCCCAATTCTAAAAGTTCTCTTTGGCAGCACGCCGAGGAAACGCTGGGGATTTGCTGCGTGGAGGATGGATTTTTGATGAGAGACCTCTCAGCAAGCGATCGCGTCATGCAGCATTTGCAAAACTCGTAGGCCATAATGAAGCGCAAGCAGCGTCAGTCCCGCCAGTGCTGGTTATTACATAGGGTTTCTGCGTTGCTGAGGGTTGACATTGCCGTCACGGAGCCCCTGATGATGTCGTAAAGCTGTCGTGGATCTCTCTCCCGATTTGCGCACCGTCTGCACGCCGCCTGCACCATGAAAATTCTGCTGGTCGAAGACGACGAAACCATTTCCAGAGCACTCTCCAGCGCGCTTGAGAGTCATCGTTACTTGGTGGATACGGCGTTCGATGGCGAGGCAGGTTGGGACTACGCCGATACGTTAGATTACGATCTCATTTTGCTAGACGTGATGCTGCCCAAGCTCGACGGCATCAGCCTGTGTCGGCGACTGCGCGATCGCGGCAACACCACCCCAATTTTGCTGCTGACGGCTCAAGATACCAGCACCAGCAAAATTATGGGTCTGGATGCGGGAGCCGATGACTACGTCGTCAAACCCTATGATTTAGACGAATTGCTAGCGCGAATTCGCGCGTTACTGCGACGCGGCAGTAATGCCTTGCCCCCCGTGATCGAGTGGCGACAATTGCGGCTCGATCCGAGCACGTGTGAAGTCACATTTGGCGATCGCCCGCTCTCGCTAACGCGCAAAGAATACAGCATTCTCGAACTGTTCATGCGCAACAGTCGGCGCATTTTCAGCCAAAGTGTGATTCTCGATTTGCTGTGGTCATTTGAAGAATCTCCAGGTGAAAATACGGTTCGCGCCCACGTCAAAAGTTTGCGCCAGAAACTCAAAAAAGCGGGTGCCCCCACTGACTTAATCGAAACCGTGTACGGTTTGGGATACCGCCTGCGCATTCCAATCGACGATGCGGAGGCCAAGCCCGTTGCAGCATCGCCGTCTGCAGCCAAGCCTGCCAGCGAAGCCGCGCCTCGGTCGGCTGCGTCTGACCCGCCGAACTCTGCTCGCGAAGAGCGCGCGGCTCCCGTCTCTGCTCCGGCAAGTCCGGTGCCGGCGAGCGCTGAAGTACCGCGCGTCAATCCCGAACTGGTCGATATTTGGCTGGAAACGCGATCGCAAATTCTCACCCGCATGGCGGCAGTGCGGCGCGCGCAGGAGGCGTTGCGTTCGGGCTCCCTATCCGACGAGGTGCGCCAGCTCGCCATCCAAAACGCCCACGTCCTCGTGGGGTCGCTGGGCATTCTAGGACTGATGCAAGGGTCGCTCGCCGCTCGCGACATCGAAATGCTGCTCAAACAGAAATCCACGCTGGACGCGGCGGACGTTGAGAACATCGCGGGCTGGCTGCGCGAGTTCGATCGCATTGTGGCCTTGCCGACCGACGCGCCCGCCGAGAGTGACGTAGCTGCCCCTGAACTAGATACGCTTGCCGATCGCCCGTTGGTGCTGGTGGTCGATCGCGATCGCGAGTTTACCGATGCCCTCGCGGGGGAAGCCGCGCGGTGGGGCATGACGCTGGAGGTGATTGACGAGCTGGCGATCGCGCGGGAACGTCTTGAAGCGTTGATGCCCGCAGCGGTGGTGGTGGATATTTGCTGGCTGGACGATACCGAGGCTGGGTTCGATTTATTGGCAACCGCAGCGTCTCATCCCCCCATTGCCCCGATCGCGCTGGCAGATTTGGATCGGTTGAGCGATCGCGTGCGGGTGGCGCGCTTGGGGGGCAAAGGATTTTTGCAAAAGCCCGTTACCCCCCAACAGGTGTTCGAGGCGATCGAGCGGGCGATCGAACCCTCTGTATCGAGTGCCAGTCGCGTGTTGGTGGTCGATGACGATCCGGCTGTGCTGCAATCCGTGCGGGCTCTGCTCGAACCGTGGGGGATGGACGTATCGTTACTGACCGATCCCGAGCAGTTTTGGACGACGTTGAGCGATATCCGTCCCGATTTGCTGGTGCTGGATGTCGATTTACCTCGTTTCAGCGGCATCGAGCTGTGTCAGGTGGTGCAAAACGATCCGCAGTGGAGCGATCTGCCCGTGTTGATGCTGGCAGACCGAGCGGATGCAGAAACGATTCATCAGTTGTTCGCAGCAGGAGCCGCCGATTACGCGCGCAAGCCGATCGTGTCGCCGGAGTTGGTGGCGCGAGTGCTGGCCAGACTGGAGCGATCGCATTTGTTACGTACGGTGGCCGAAACTGACCGCGCGACCGGGATTCCCAATCGCCGCCGCTCGACGCGCGAACTCAATCAACTGCTGACCCTAGCGGCGCGCCAGAAACGACCGTTTTCGCTGGCAATAGCCAACGTGCGAGGTCTGGATGACGATTGCGGCGATCGCGTGCTGCATCAGGTGGGCGAGCATCTGCGCCAGGTCTTTCGCCAAGAGGACATCGTGGCGCGCTGGACGAAGACTGCGTTCGTGCTCGGCCTCTACGACATGACCGAACGCAATGGCATCAAACGCTTGTACAAAGCCCTCGATCGCTTCATATTGCCCCGAGACCTGCGAGCCACAGAGCCACAAACGGTTTTAAGCTGCACGGTCGGAATCGCTCAGTATGCCCAGGAGCGTAGCGACGTGCGATCGCTGTATCGCGCGGCCAAAGCTGAAATGCGTCAGGCCGCAGAGCGTCCGCTCGGCTCGACCTGACCCGGTGCGCTCTGACTTAGTGCGCTCTGATTCGGTTCGCTCCGAACTTTGCGGGTTCGGGATTTCAGGAGTGCGCTCCGTAGCAAAGAACGTTCTTTGCT
>JBCBTL010000183.1:0-5762 GCA_039818705.1 Cyanobacteria bacterium J06639_1 | reverse complement strand
GTGTTTGCGTAGGCTTCGAGTACGACACGATGCACAGTGCTGTGGACGTAGGTGCGCCCGGCTAGCGAAGCTACTTGCGAATAGGTTTGAAAATTTGCGCCCGAAGTCGGCAACTTCCAGCCGTTTTCTAATCGACCGTCTGACGTGGTGCCGAAACAGGTGCTCGGCTCTTTAGAAAAAGCTTCTGGCGCGATCGCCATCCAAACGAAAGGCAAAAGAACGATCCATTTCATGAGATTTCTAAGTTCATTTCACTCCTCTTCTGGAAGCGTGCCAAAGCGATCGCGATAGCGCTGGAGTTCTCGTTCTGCTTGGTCGAGAGCGGTCGCGAGTTCGGCGGGTACGAGTAACTTTGCCCCCGTGTCTTCTCGATAGAACGAAAGCAGTTCTCCTTCAGGCGCTATTCGGAGTTTTAGAGGATGACTGCGATCGTCTTGAATGAGCTGATAAGATTCGCCATCTAATCGGTATCCTCGGAGCTGTTCTTCAATCCATTCCCCTTTCGGGTCGAAAAGCCAGTACTCCAGCACGCCTAAACTTTCATAGAGCGTCTTTTTCGCATTGACATCCGTTTGTCGAGTTCCCTTTGAGGTGATCTCGAAGATTACCGCTGGGACTTGCCCTTCTTCCCAAATTTTGTAATTATCTCGTCCACCCGGTTTCACGCCGAATACGACCATAACGTCTGGCGCGACCCTGAGCTTGGGGAACCCCTGGGCGTAGTACATGAATTGATTGGCGAGTATGGCCGCCTGTTGACCCTCCAAATATTGGCGCAAGACTTCGAGGATGATCAGGATTGCGTACAAATGAGCGAAGGTTTCGGCCACGGGTTCGCCGTCTCCGGTGGGATAGACGATTTCGGTTGAGTTGGAAGCGATCGCCACCATCGCGCTCACCTATTTCTTTGGGGTGTGAACTCTGCGTGACTGTATTTTAGACAGCGCGCTCGTGGGGTCGGTGGAACGCGCTGAATTGCGGTGACGATCGCGATCGCCGGGTGATAGCATGAACGACTGTGCGAGCACGGCGGGCGAACGATGAAGATCTCTTTGAACTGGTTGCGGGAACTGGTTGATTTCGACCTCGAACCAGAGGCTTTGGGCGAGGCGCTAACGCTGGCTGGATTTGACGTTGAAGACATTGAAGATCGCCGCAATTGGGCGGATGGGGTTGTCGTCGGGCACATTCTCGAAGCCGAACGCCACCCCAATGCCGATCGCCTGCAAGTGTGCCAAGTAGACATCGGGCAAGAACAACCCGCAAATATCGTCTGCGGCGCGGCGAACGCCCGGAAGGGGATTTACGTGGCGGTGGCGGTGCCCGGAACGTATTTGCCCGCGATCGACCTGAAGCTGAAGCGGGCGAAGCTGCGCGGCGTGAAGTCGGAAGGCATGATTTGCTCGCTGTCCGAACTCAACCTGGCGAAAACGTCGGAGGGCATTCACGAGTTCGAGGGCGAGCAGGAGGTTGGCTCAGACGTGCGCCCGCTGCTCGGTCTCGATGACGTGATTCTCGACCTCACTTCGACGGCAAATCGGGCGGACGCGCTCAGTATGGTGGGAATCGCCCGCGAGGTAGCGGCTCTAACTCGGAATGAAGTGGCTCTGCCGATCGCGGAATCGACCATCCCCGATCGCGATGCTGAAGTGACGCTCCAGGTGGCCGACGACAAGGCGTGTCCGGCCTATAGCGGCAGCCTCATTCGCGGCGTGGAGATGGGGCAGTCGCCGGAGTGGATGCAGCGGCGAGTGGAAGCAGCGGGGATGCGTCCGATTAACGTCGTGGTAGACATTACCAACTACGTGTTGCTGGAGTGGGGACAACCGCTGCACGCCTTCGATTGGAACAAACTCCAGGCCGCAACGGGTGACAAGGTCGAAATTGGCGTGCGATTGGCGCGCGAAGCGGAAACCCTCACAACGCTGGATGGAAACGATCGCCCTCTCAAGCCCGATAATTTGCTGATTACGGCGGGAGACAGTCCCGTCGCCCTCGGTGGCGTGATGGGGGGTGAAGCGACGGAAGTAGACGACGCTAGCACCGATATTTTTCTCGAAGCAGCCCTGTTCGATCCGGTGGCCGTGCGGCGGTCAGCACGCGCTCAAACGTTGCGCACGGAGGCTTCGGCTCGCTACGAACGCGGCGTGGACTTTTCGGCTTGGCTGACGGCACGCGATCGCGCGATCGCCTTAATTCTGGAACTAGCGGGCGGCGAACTGGTCGAACACGCAGAGTTTGACGCGCGGCCTCAAAGCGATCGCTCGGTCTCGCTGCGCTGGCAGCGGGTTGCGGACGTGATGGGAGATGACGTCAGTCCGTCCGACGTGGTCGATACGCTCGAAGCTCTGGGCTTTCACCTCACCGAGATCGATCCGGGGTCGTCGAACGGCACGGTTCGCGCGGAGGCGGAGGCGGAAGTTTGGAAGGTGCGCGTGCCGCCGTACCGGATGCGAGACATCGAACGCGAAATCGACTTGATCGAAGAATTCGCCCGACTCTACGGCTACGATCGCTTCTCCGAAACGCTGCCCGTGGAAACGGAAATCGGCGACGTTTCGGATCGCGAGCGCTTCCTGCGCGGGGTACGGGGCATTCTGCGCGGCGCGGGTTTGACCGAGCTGATGCACATCTCCCTTTGTCCTCAGGCTGCGGGCGTTCCCGTCGTTATTACCAATCCACTGGCTGAAGAATTCTCCGCTCTGCGCGAGGAGTTACTGCCGAATTTAATCGACTCGTTCGCGTTCAATTGGGATCGCGGCAACGGCGCGCTGGCGGGCTTCGAGATCGGGCGCGTGTTCTGGCGCAACGGCGAAGGCTATCAGGAAGCCGATCGCGTCGGCGGCATTTTCGGCGGCAATCCCGTTCGCAATGATTGGCAAAAGCAGAGCCAAGCTCTAGATTGGTACGCCGCGAAGGGAATCCTGGAAGGGATTTTCCAGCGGCTGGGGTTGAGCGTCGAGTATCGCGCTGACAGCTCTCGCGAAAGTCTCCACCCCGGACGAACTGCGTCGCTGTGGGTGGATGGCGAGGCGTTGGGGGTCTTCGGGCAACTGCATCCGCGCGTCTGTCGCGATCGCGATCTCCCCAACGAGGTCTACATTTTCGAGCTGAAGCTAGACGTGATGATGGCGGCAGTTGAAAAGCTCGGATTAGCCTCCTATCAGACATTTTCTACGTTCCCCGCCTCCGATCGCGATATCGCCTTCTTCTGTCCGATTGCCGTCAGCGTAGGCGAGTTGAATGCAGCGATCGCCAAAGCCGCCGGAGATTTGCTCGAAGAAGTTCAGCTTTTCGATGATTATCGCGGCACGGGCGTTCCCGAGGGGCAGCGCAGCTTGGCATTCCGGCTGATTTATCGCGCGGGCGATCGCACCCTTACCGAAGCTGAAGTGGAATCCGCTCATCAAAACGTGCGCGAGCAGTTGCAAAAGCAGTTTGCCGTGGAGCTGCGCAGCTAGTTTCGCTTGTCATCTGGCGATCGCTCTTTAAGATCGAAGCAGCGATCGCTGTTGTGATGCAGAGGGTCGAACGAACGGAGAGTAAGCTCAATGGTTGCCAGTCTCGAAACTAAGACCCTGACGGCTCAGGAGTACTTAGAACGCGAAGTTCTATCAGACACGCGCAATGAATTCCATGCAGGGGAGATCGTTTCCATGACTGGCGGTACGCCAAGACACAATCGTATTAGTGGAAATTTGTACATTCTATTGAGTCTCGAACTCAAAAAGCTTGTCTATGAAGTGTTTCATCTCGATCAACGCCTGTGGATTCCAGAGCGTGAGTTCTACACCTATCCCGACGTTATGGTTACAGCGAAGCCGCTCGTTTTTCAAAGCGGCAGGAAAGATACGCTCGAAAATGCTTGTTTTATCGCAGAAGTGTTATCTAAATCGACGCGTTCTTACGATCTAGGCGACAAATTTACTGCTTATCGAACTATTGAAACTCTTCAGGAATACGTATTGATCGACCAATATCGAGTGAATGTCGAGCATCGCGTCCGAAATTCTGAAAATCAATGGTTAGTGTCCTATTACGATCGCCTCGACACTACATTTCAGTTAAAAAGCTTTGACGTAGAGATCGCGATCGCCGATCTCTACGAAAATGTTGAATTGGATACTGCTGATGCGAGCGAACGAGGTGAGTTTGCACCAAACCAGGGGGAACTAGAGTAAGTCTGGAAAAATCAGGACAGGAGGCCACAATAGCGAAGGGAGAGGCCTGACCTTATCGAGCATTTTGGAACGTGGCTAAATTTCTGAAACTCGCGCTCTTTCTGCTACTGGGTGGGATTGCGGCGATCGCTCTCACTTACGGCATCGCGGCTTCGCGCAGACCTCCCCGCACGAATCTCAGTCGCTCGTTGTTCGCCGGGGTGGACTACCATCGCGTGTTTCGCACCGATCCTCGTCCCTTCATGCTTCACGTCGTTGCCATTGACCTGCAAAGAACTGGAGTCGAACCATTCGTCACTCCAGGAGAGCCTCCGCCCGCGCCGCACGATCGCGAATTTTTCGCGCGAACGACGACGACAGCTTTGCAAAACCATTCCCTCCAGTTGGCCATCAACGGCAGCTTTTTCTATCCGTTTCACGCCCACCATCCCCTCGATTTCTACCCGCACTCGGGCGATCCGGTAGGGGCGCTGGGTCAGGTGATGAGTGACGGCACTCCCTACTCGCCTCCCCAAGCCAATTGGCAGGTGCTCTGTTTTGCTGATGTTGCTAGCATTGCCGCCGAACGCTGCCCGCAAGGGACGCGGCAAGCAGTGGCCGGGTTTGAAATTCTGCGTGCCGGAGAGCCCGTTGCGGTTTCAGATGCGTCGCACGATCGCCTTTACCCCCGCACAGCAGTCGGCATATCTGATGACGGCACGCGTCTGTGGCTGGCGATTGTGGACGGACGGCAGCCGTTTTACAGCCGTGGCGTGACCTTGCTGGAATTGAGCGAAGTTCTGCGCGCGTTGGGGGCTCAGTCAGCTCTAAATCTGGACGGGGGCGGCTCGACGACGTTGGCGACTGAAATGGACGGTCGTGCCGAAATTCTCAACGCTCCCATCCACACGCGCGTGCCGATGCGCCAGCGCCCCGTGGCGAATCAGCTAGGATTTTACGCCCTCCCGCTGGAGGAGCCTGGGCGATCGCCCGCGCTACCCTAGGGGCTGCACCCGAGAGTTTTCCGAGGAGCGGCCTCATGGCAGAGCGATGGCGATTTCGCTGGCCGGATTGGACGCGGCTGTTTTTGCATTTGGCTGCTGTGAACGTAGTGTCGAATCTGATGGAGCCGCTCGCGGGTCTGATCGACACGGCCTATTTGGGACATCTGAGCGATATTCGCCACCTTGCGGGCGTGGCGATCGCGGGGGTTGCCTTCAACTTTATCTACTGGTCATTTAGTTTTCTGCGATTGGGCATCACCGGAACGACCGCTCAGGCCACTGGACGGGGGGATGAAGATAAAGCAATCGAGATTGCCTTGCGATATGGGGTCATTGCCCTCATCGCTGGTCTTGCTCTCCTGATCCTGCATCCGCTGCTGCGCGAGCTGGCATTTGCGCTGTTGCAGGGAACGGCGGAGGTGAAAGCGAGCGGACGCGAATACTTCAATGCCCGCATCCTGTCGGCACCGGCCAATTTGATGTTGATGGCGATTTCCGGATGGTTCCTCGGACGCGCTCGCAGCAGCGCTGTCCTGCTGCTGACGGGGATCGGCAGTTTCAGCAACATTGCGTTCAACTACGGGTTCGTCGTCTACCT
>JBCBTL010000182.1:0-5777 GCA_039818705.1 Cyanobacteria bacterium J06639_1 | reverse complement strand
CTATGTGCGTATCAGATGAAACAGGCGAGCACTCTCTGGCTCAGACTAGCAAATTCCATAGAGTCAGGCGCACGGGTCAGTCTTCATATCGTGCAAGCCTCGTCCGAGACGCTCTAGATTCCAATATTCCCAGAGGTATCCCCTCAGTTCGATCCTTAATATCTCTGATGCGAACGCCATTTGCAAAAGCATCTTAAATCTTCCGAAGATGATGAAGTGCGATCGCCCTCAGCCATCACCTAAGACAGAACTCATCGAGACTCGCGGGAATAGGCGGTAGCTCAATTAGACGCGGAAACAGGCCAGGAGAATGCGAGCGATCGCCGATGTACCACCACAGTTCCTGGCCTTCGCAACCAGATCGCGAGTGTGGGACGACGCGGGATCGCGACATCAATCTCTGAGGGGGAAGCTGAGTCAGCAAGCATAGAGATGTCGTACTGCAAGAAGCGCCACCGTAGCCAAGGACGAGAGGATTGCAACAACACTGCTTCACAGGCAGCCAAGTCCAACAACCAAGGACAATCAGCGCGATCCTCGGCAGGAAGACCTATGAGGAACTGACAAAATTGATAGGCATCGTGGTGGTGCTTGCGAATACCTTTGGGATGATATGTTTCGGCATAACGCCAAAAATAGGCGGAAAATCGTTTGCCCAAACAACGATGGAGTGTAGGTAGGAGTTTGCGGATCTCGTTCAAACGTTTGCGCTTGAGGGAGGCTGCGAACTGTTCGACCTGTTTTTTCGACAAGCATGTGAGTCGGGCAATGTCGGTGTCGTCCAGGTTGAGCTGATGACCTACAGCGTTCGGATCGGAGAAGAACGCCTGTCTGATGTCGGTCTGAGTGTAAATCTGAGCGATCGCCCGTTGCATATCGACCAAACTCATACGACCTCAACGAGCGTTCGCGCCTGATGTAATTCCGCCAAAATGTCGGTAAAGGCAGGGAAGTTCTCGTCTCGTTCCAAAATAATTCCTCTGACAGAACAACTGTTAGCAGAACAACTGCGAACGACGGACTCCATCAATTCCCATGCCGCAGGCAGCACGGGATGAGCGTGACTGTCGATCAGGATGCCATCGTGCCAATGTCCTCCAGCAAAGTGCAGTTGGACAATGCGATCGCGCGGGAGTTGCTCGAAAAACGCAACAGGATCGAACTCGTGATTGACCGAATTGGCGTAGAGATTGGCAACATCGAGCAACAAGCCACAATCCGCCTGTTCTGCCACTGCTGAGACAAATGCTGCCTCTGTCATCTCCGTCTCCGGCCATTGCACGGTGTAGGCAATATTTTCGAGCAGCAGCGGCAGAGCAATAAAACCTCGCACGCGCTCGATATTCTGACAGACAACATCAACAGCTTCTTGGGTGAGAGGCAAGGGTGACAAGTGACCGATATCAACTCCTCCAGCCCGCGTGAAACAGAGATGATCGCTCCACCAGGGTGGGTTGACGCGATCGACGAGGGCAGCCAATTTCTCGACATAGGCTCCATCGATTCCTTCCGCACTCCCGAGAGACAGATTGAGCGCGTGCGGAATGAGGGTGAAATGATCGGCGAGTAACTCTAGCTCAGCCAACTTCTCGGATGGAGCGTCGAGAAAATGATCGGCGGTGATTTCGAGGAAATCGATTTGGGATTGGTGGCGAAAAATATCCGCTCGCAGGGGCGACCGAAACCCTAATCCCACTCCAAGATTTGGAAGAGAGGCGATCGCTTCGCTAACCACCGCAGCCACCACAGCCACCGCAGCCACCACAACCGCCGCCACCACAACTGCTCCCACAGCCGCTTCCAAACCCACCGCACCCCCCGCCAGCGCTCCACGCGCCCACAGTCGAGAGCGCGGCATTAGGGAATAGAACCTGGAATGAGTGAAACGCCGTGTCTTTCAGAACGCTCGTGCCAAATAACGCAACTAGCAACAGCGGAACGTCAACGTCGCTCGAACCGGCTTTGATGGTGTCTTGAAATCCCTCAAATGCTCGTTGCAAGCGATTTAGGTACTCCATGCCGCGAGAGTTCAATCTTCCGACTGGTGAGTCCGTGAGGAAAAATAGCCACGTGGTTCCGACAAACGCTAACGCACAAAGAAAACCAACATTGTGATGACCAGTGAGGGAGGCGGCCAGTAATTTGTATCCCCCTAAACCCCAGATGACAGCCAACCCACCCAAAAGGACTTCATTGATTTGCTTGTCATCGACCTCAACACGGAGCAACTGCTCGGCTTTGAGTTCGGTTTCGTATGTCTGACAAAAAGGAGCGATCGCCTCTTCAATCGTTTGGACGATAGAGGTCTCATCCAAATCGATTTCGTTCCAACAGCGATCGAGAACCTTGCTTTCTACAGGAGTCAGCTTTACCTGCGAGGGAGAGTTTTCCACGCGATACAGCACGGACTCTTCTTCCTGAAAATAGCCCTTCAACCACAGACTCAAAACAGCGAGATTCCGAACCTCAGATGTACCACTCCGTAGATAAGCCAACTGATACGGATCGGGGTGTGCTGGCACTTTCGGCAGGGGGCGAGTCGTTTCAGTCCCTCGAAGTTTGTGCCGACAGACGAACAGAGTAGTGGCAATGACGACACTGTAGACAACGAGAAAGTGCGGCCCGTACATTTGAGCCAGCGGATTAGCGATCAGACTATTCACGTCATTTTCCTCCGCGAGACAACTGATGCGTTGGCGAGGAGAGGGGAAAGGTCTCTAGCAATGTGTGGTAGCAGCGCGCGAATTTTACGGTTAAGTCATTAGATATGCGCAGAAGCCACACAGAATTGTTTACTCACTTACCGTATCATCGGGTTTGTTTTGAGATCGTGCGGTAGAGGGTAGAGCTGATGGGAACAATGGCAATAGGCTCGACGACGTTCTCGGAGAACGCGATCCTGTCCGATATGGAGCATTCGCACTCGATCGCGCCAGAGTTCGCGACATGTTGATACAACAAAGAGAAGACCCTTCGCGCGATCGCTGGCGCATGACATCCACCAAACCCGACCGCAACTCCAAACCATCGCTACCGCGATCGCTACCCGGAAGTTCCGCTCACTTCCTACGCCCCGACGATCTCGACCCCGAACCGATGAAAGCCCCGTCATTCGTGCAGACCAGCCCGTGGCTGCTGGCGGTAATTGGGGCGATCGCTTTACTGATTGCCGGACAGATTCTCAATTGGCGCTTATTCGGACTGATCGGCAGCCTCAGCCTCTTGCTGCTGTGTTTGCCCGCTATCTATCCCCAACTCAAGCGGGCCTTTCTCAGCTCCGCGTTCGGACGCCGATTCGACCTCGTGTTTGCGAGCGGACTGTGTTTATTTGCCACGTTCAGCCTGCTGGAATTTTCGGGAGTGTGGGCGGCGGTCAGTTTGTGGTCGCAAGCGGTAAACTGGGATGCATTTGCGGCGATCGGCCAGATTTTGATTGCGTTGGTGGCGCTGTGGGTAGCGTGGCAACAGGTGCGCACGTCGGTTTTATTGACAAGTCAGCAGAATACGATCACGCAGCAGCAGACAATCGATGCTTATTTTCAGGGTATTTCCGATCTCGTGCTCAATCCCGAAGGCCAACTGGAAGACTGGCCGCTGGAGCGGGCGATCGCCGCTGGCCGCACCGCCGCGATTTTGAATGGCTCGGATGCGGGGGGCAAAGCGAAAGTCCTGCAATTTTTGTCGGTGTCGAACCTGCTCAGTCCGCTCAAGCGGGATAACCACCTCGGTCGTCCGATTTTAGACGGAGCGGGGGGGTATTTGCGCGATCGATTTCGCGGCATTCGGGTGGTGTATTTGGGGGCGATGCTGGTGGCCGAAGATCTGTCGGACACCGACCTGCGCGGCATCGACTTTAGCGAAATCAACCTCAGCGGTGCGGTACTGAACGAGTGCAACCTGTCGTACACCAATTTCGTGATGACCAACCTGACGGGAGCCAGTTTTCGTGGGGCTAACCTGCGAGACGCGCTCTTTTTCGTCGGTACGGTCGATTGCGCCACCCCCTATGCAGCCAAAGCCAAACGCAATTTCCGTACGGGGGAATGCACGGGCGCGATCGTAGCGGACTGCGATCTTACAAACGCGTTCAACCTCTCCGAAGATCAGCGTCAATACCTTTGTGCTTGGGGAGGCGAAAAAACTCGCGCGACTGTCCCTGGTGGCTGCGGCAACATTCCCGACAAAACGCGATCGCAAGCGATCGATGTTGCCAGCAACGGTAGCCCCGTTCACTTCAATCCATAACTCGCTAGAGAGTGGCCAACCAGTCTAAAACCAAAGGATTGATGACTTCGGGGCGCTCGTCGTGGGGGCAGTGGCCGGCGTTGGGGATGGGAACGAACGTGACGCGATCGCTGTATTTCTCATAGAAGCGACCGCGATCGATGGGTGTCCAAGGATCGTCTTCTCCCCACGCAACCAGCAGAGGGCGATCGACAACGGGCAGCAAGTCCTCCGGCGGAATGCCAGCAGGGCCACTCAAAATGGACGCGAAAACCGCTTGCGCGCCTGGGTCGCACGAAGGTTTGTGGAGCATGTCCACCAACTCATCCGTGATGGCCGCTCGATTGCTGTAAACCTCGGAGAGGGAGCGGCGAATCTGGCGTTTTTGACGCACCAGGTTAAACAGTACGGGGCCGAAAGCGGGGGAGGTGGCCACATTCGTAAAGATCTGCATGGGGCCGCGCAGGAAAAAGGGCAGCTCGCTGGGGCGGTGGTTCAGCCCGCCCGCACAGTTGAGCAATACGGCTCCGCGCGTGAGGTCAGGCGATCGCGCTGCCATCATCAAGCTCAGCAGCGCCCCGATTGAGTTGCCAATGAAGACAGCCGGTTCCCCCACCAGTTCCCGCGAAAAGTCTTGCAGCAGCGATTCCCACAGCTCCAGCGAGTAGCTCAGCGGTGGTTTGTCAGAATCGCCGAATCCGAGCAGATCCAAGGCGATCGCGCGATATCCAGATTCAGCCCACGCAGGCATGTTGCGCCGCCAGTGACCGACCGACGCGCCAAACCCGTGAACCAAAATCAGTGGCTGTCCCTCACCGCAAACGGTGTAGCGAATCTCATGCCCGCGCCACACCCACGTCCTCAGCTCGGCTGATTGCAACTCAGACGGGGTTGGGGTGGACGAGCCGGAAGAACGAACGGGGGTTGAAATCACGGCGGTAAGCTTCGATCGCGGTGCGCTCTCATCTTAACTTTACTTTTTGCAATATTTCCTGAGAAAGATGCTCCGAGATTGGTTGTCCCGCTTCGGTCGCTTGCTTTGAAATACCCGCTCGCGATCGCATTTTGTAGGTTGAGCTTCTGGGTTGAGAATTTTCAATTAAATGGGCTGGAGTCGCAGCGCTCTGCGCACGCGCGGAGAAGTGGCGAGACGCTCCCACGGACGCGGATTGGGGCAGAGCCGGGGGTAGCCGAGGCGATCGAGAGCGTCTCCCGCTAGATGCTCTAGGCGGTACAGTTGCAATCGAGAGAGCCCGGTATCTTCAGCACGATACGTCCCTTGGCCGACAAATTCGGGCGGAATAGAGGTTTGGCTAGTCGGTTGCACGTTTGCCAGTCGTCCTTCCACGATAGAGGAGAAGGCTGAGGCCGAATTGCGGGCTTTGTCGATGTCGTTGGCGCTGACGGCGCGATCGAGCAGTGCATCGTCGAACTCCAGTTCCGCCCACTGCCATAGCTCCGCCAAACGAGAGGCGGGGGTTTCCCGCAGGGATTCGTATTTGATTTCAACAAATTGTTTGGCTGGATCGTTTACGAGTTGAGGAATGTCCCAG
>JBCBTL010000181.1:0-5797 GCA_039818705.1 Cyanobacteria bacterium J06639_1 | reverse complement strand
CGATCGCCCGCGCGCAGTCTGCGCGTAAATTTCTCGCAGAGCCAGATAAATAGCTAGCGCGGACAGGGCAGGATCGGAACGGTGGTGGCAATCGCTGCTCGTTCCCCCAGACAGTGGTTACACTGATTCGCAAAGGGGTGCTTTAGGAGAGCGATTGGCTGTGCGTGATGTCTCGTCTCGATGCGCAGCATTCCTCCTCTTCTGAAGGATTCTGTATCCGAAATTAAAGGCCGCATCCTGTCTATGTCTGTTCCGAGTAACTCCACTGCGAGTACGCTCTTTTTCACTCAAGACTTGCAGGGACGTTTGTGGACGTTTCACTGGGACGGTGCGGGCGCATATGGCATCAGCCCGGCTGACATTGTCAGCGGCCAGGCGAGCTGGGTGCCCATCGATCCGCAGCAGTATTTCAACGCACTCAACAAGGTTGTCGAGAGCAGAGCTCCCCACCAGGCTTTCGCCCACGTCCTCGCCCAAGGCAATCTGCTTCACCTGCATCTCACTCTCAGCCCGGTATTGACCCCCAATGGGTCGGTGTTGTCGGTGGCGATCGCGGCTCAACTGCTAGACATCATGCCGGCAACAGACTTGGTGAGCGGCTTCAATGTGGCCGAACGCGATGTCCAGCCCGAACTTTTGGAAGATTTAAGCTCGGCCAACGGTACGGACGGGCTCGCTCAGTTTTCCCGAGCTGGATTTTTGGAAAAACTGATCGAGGCACAACCGCTCCATGCCGATATCGAAGAATTGGTGCGGCAGTCGGTTGGCATCATTGGCGAGCATTTCCGGTGCGATCGCTGTTTTATTGGGCTGTACCAGTTGGGCAGTGATTCGCTCTCGGTTACGGCAGAGTATTGCAGTGACGAGAGTGACATGAGCTGGTTGAATCAGCAGATCGCGCTAGCGGATGCGCCACTCTACGTGCGCACTCTCAAAAAGCAGGCGCTTGAAATCCAAAACGATGCCGCGATCGCCCCTACTCGCTTTCAGGGGCAGATCAACGGACTGTTGTGTTTTGAATATCAGCCCGATACGAAGCCTGCGTCAGAGCTGGCGCAAGAGAGCCGCAATATCGAATTGGCTTCGCTGTATTTGGGCAGCTTGATCGCGCACGCAGAAATCGTCAGCCGCAGCCAGCAAATTGCGCCGCGCCTGCAAAAAACGAACCGCATTTTGCGTAAGAAAAACGAAGAGCTGCAGCTCGCACGCACCCAAGCAGAATCGGCGAACCGCTTGAAGAGCGAATTTCTCGCCAATACGTCTCACGAACTGCGCACGCCGCTCAACGCCATCATCGGATTTATCCAACTGCTGATGGATGGTATTGCCGCCGACGAAACCGAAGAGCAGGAATTTCTGAGAGAGGCGCGCAAATCAGCTCTACACCTGCTGGATTTGATCAACGACGTGCTCGACATTGCCAAGATCGAAGCAGGCAAGATGCAGATCGACCTGTCCGTGCAGGAGTTGAACCCTATTTTTGCCGACGTTGAAATTAAAACGCGCCTGCAAGCCGCGCAGAAAAAACTCGACCTGCAATTTCGCGTGCCCGCCGAACCGAAGCCCATTCTAGTCATGGGTAACCGGCAGCGGTTGATGCAGATCTTGCTCAATCTAGTGGGCAATGCGATTAAATTCACGCCGTCCGGATACATCCGGGTTCGAGCCGATATCGTTGACGGGATGGTACGGGTTTCCGTCAAAGATACGGGCATTGGCATTTCACTGGAAAAACAAGCTCGTCTGTTCCAGCCCTTCACCCAGGCCGACGGCTCGATGACTCGCCAGTACGGAGGTACGGGGTTGGGGCTGGCCATCAGCCAGCGGTTAATCGAAGCGATGTCCGGCACGATCGAGTTTTACAGTCCGGGTGAAGGCAAGGGCTCGACAGTGACGTTTGCCCTTCCTTTATTGCCGACGGAGGCGAGCGAAGCACCCGCGATCGCCTCGGTTAGCGACACCCAGACCGATGGTGACGAAGACGATCCTCCCACGATGGGAGAACGCATTCCCAAGCCTCGATCCATCCCTTAGACGGTTAAGCTCCCATCCCGGAATATTGCTTCAATCCTTGTCGCCACAGCCATCGGTTGGCCAGCCCGAAAACTAGCCCCCACCCACCCATTACGAGTACGGCTTGTCCGACGTTGACGGGGAGGCCGACGAGCAAGCTGGCGGGGATGTGGATTAGGTAGGGAAAAGGAGTCCACAGAGCGATCGCTCGCACCAGCGGTGGAAAGACTTCTAGCGGAGCGATCAAGCCCGAGAGAAATGTGTAGAACAAAAACCAAAACTGGTCGATGGCGCTCGCTCGCTCCGTCCAGAAGGCAAACATGGCAAACGTGTACTGCACCAAAAACCTGAGCGCGAAGGCGGCGATCGCGGCGATCGCGAATCCTAGGACATTTCCCACGCTCGGTAGCCAGGCGGCCTCGGGATAAATCAGAAAGACGAAGGCGGCGATCGCCAGGATGAACGGCACCCGCGCCAGCCGTTCCGAAACGTGTCCGGCGGCGTGATGCCACACCGGGTCGATCGGCTGGAGCAAGCGGGGAGAGAGCCGCCCCTCGACTACCTCGCGCTCGAAATCCCAAATCACCCACACGACGCTGAACTGTCGCGCCAGAAATGCTGCCAAAAAGTAGCGAGCGAATTCGACTGGCGTGAGGCCGACATCGGTGGTGCGAGCTGCCTCGATCCAAATTCCCATCAAAATGAACGGAAATGCGCCGGAAAGCACCCAAAACAGCAGCTCGGCGCGATATTCCACCATGTAAGCGTAATACACGCTCAAAAAAGCTGAAATTTTGCGCCAAAGCTGCCTCACGCTACCGCTCCCGTCTGGAAAACCCGCCCGATCGCTTCTTCGACGGGCGGATCGGTTACGGTCAAGTCCACCACGTCGAAATCCGCTAGCAGCCGGGCGACCACCTGGGTGAGCTGCTCCCGCTGCACCAGCAGGCGAACCGAACAGCCATCGAGCGATCGCACTTCCCCGTAGCTGGATAAAACTCGCTCGGATAGCTCTCGCTCGGATAAGTCCCGCTCGCGACCGTCCCGCGCTAGCTCCAGCTTAATTTCGCGGTAGGGGGCGAAGCGGACGAGCAGGCCGTCGAGGTTGCCATCGTAGATGAGCCCCCCCTGGTAAATCAGCAGCACTCGCTCGGCCAGTGCCGTAATGTCGGCCATGTAGTGACTGGTCAGGATGACGGTGGCGCGGTAGCGCTCGTTGTAGTCCCGCAGGAATTCGCGCACGGCCATCTGAGCATTGATATCGAGGCCGAGGGTGGGTTCGTCCAGAAACAAGACTTTGGGACGGTGCAGCAGGGCGGCCAACAGTTCCGCTTTCATGCGCTCCCCCAGCGACAGCTTGCGCACGGGCTGGGTGAGCTGTTTTTCCACCGCCAGCATTTCGCTCAGCTCGCCGATGCGCGATCGCGCCTCTTTATCCGTTAAGCCGTAGACGGCGGCGTTAATTTTGAGCGAGTCGAGGGCGGGTAGATCCCACAGGAGCTGCTGCTTTTGCCCCATCACCAGCGTGATCGCCTGCAAAAATTCTGGCTGCCGCTGGAACGGCTCGTAGCCGACTACATTGACTTCCCCCGCCGAGGGATGAATCAGTCCGGTCAGCATTTTCAGCGTCGTGGTTTTGCCCGCACCGTTGGGGCCGAGAAACCCGACGATTTCCCCCGGTTCTACCCGAAACGAAACCTCTTTCACCGCCTGGACGAGGCGGTAGCGACGCTGGAAGAAATGCGAGATCGTCCCCTTCCACCCCGGCTCCTTCACGGCCACGGGATAGGTTTTGCTCAATCCCGATACGGCGATCGCGGCCATGCTCGTTCTCGCGTCCAGCCCGTCAATCCTAAGCCATTTGCGATCTCGCCAGACAGTTTCAAGCCGCGATCTCCCTCATGTCCGAATCAAAAGTGTGCCCGAATTAAGAGCGCGCCCGAATTAAGAGATCGGGATGCGAACTCCGCGCGATCGCCCCCTAGCGACGTGCCTAAATCTACAAATCCAGCATTCCCGCCAGCGTTCGCTACTGTGGGGAAGACCGACCGATTGCAGCCATCGCCCGTGAACGCAGAGCAAGTCCGCAACCTTCTCGAATCCGTCGCCGCAGGCCGGATCGATCCCGAGCGCGCCTTCGACACGCTGCGCTTCAGCCCCTACGAAAAAGTTGGGGATTTCGCCCGACTCGATCGCCATCGCGCCATCCGCAACGGCTTTCCTGAAACGATTTGGGGTCAAGACAAAACCCCCGACCAAATCGCGCAGTTGATGCGGCACCTCCGCGATGCCGGATCGCTGGCAATGGCGACGCGGGTGACTCCAGAAGCCTTCAGCGACATCCGCGACAGCCTGCCCGAAGCCCAATACGCCGCCAAAGCCCGCATCTGCTACATTCCCGCCTACGAAAGCACCCAATATCCGGGGGATCTCAACATCATCACCGCCGGTACCGCAGACCTGCCCGTCGCCGAAGAAGCCGCCGTCACTGCCGAACTGTGCGGCTTCCGCGTCCGCCGCCTCTGGGATGTGGGAGTGGCGGGCATCCACCGCCTGTTGGATAACCGCGAAGTCATCGCCACCGCCGACGTGCTGATCGTGGTGGCAGGCATGGAGGGGGCGCTAGCCAGCATCGTGGCGGGCTTGGCAGATTGTCCGATCGTGGCCGTTCCCACCAGCGTGGGCTATGGGGCGAGCTTCGGCGGCGTGTCGGCGCTGCTGACGATGCTCAATTCGTGTGCCGCTGGCGTTGGGGTCGTCAACATCGATAATGGCTACGGAGCAGCTATCCTGGCAGGGCATATTTTGCGAGCAGCCAGCCGACTGTCGCGCAAATCTGAAAAGCTATGTTAACTTTTGTATCAGACAGCACTCCCCCTCGGACGGCGCATGGACTCCATTGAACTGACAGTTTTAGCTGACATTCTGCGATCGCTGGAGTGGAGCGATTTGCTGGTCGTGGCCGCGCTCGTCGTGTTGGAAGCCGCCCTCTCTGCCGATAACGCCGTCGCGCTGGCGGCATTGGTCAAGCACTTGCCCGACCAAGAAGAACGCGATCGCGCCCTGCGCTGGGGAATTTTCGGCGCGTACGGCTTTCGCATTTTGATCATCCTGACGGCAACCTGGGCGATTGCCTTTTGGCCGGCCAAGCTCGCTGGATCGCTGTACCTGCTCTGGCTCACCGTTCAGCATTTCCGCGATAAAGCCAACCCCGACGTGGAGCTGGTGCCGAATACGGCGAATTTCTGGCAAACGCTTGTGCTGGTCGAGCTAACGGATATCGCGTTTTCCTTCGACAGCATTGCCGCCTCGATCGCCTTTTCTTCCAAGACCTGGATTATCATCCTGGGCGGCATCATGGGCATCACGCTGATGCGCTTCATGGCGAGCTTTTTCGTCTGCTGGCTGGACGAGTTCGTGCGGTTGGAAGACGCAGCGTATTTGATGATCGCGCTGGTCGGCTCCCGCATGGCGCTAGAGCTGCTGGTGGGAGAAGCGATCGCTCCCGAGTGGCTGGTGATGGGTTTGGTGGGCGTTCTGTTCGTTTGGGGCTTTTCCAAGCGCGCCCCCGAAGCCGACGAGTTTCCCCAAATGCCTGCTGACAGCCCGCCGGAAACTCCTTCTGTGGTTCAGCACGCACCCGTCCAGAACGCTGCTGACCTCTCTGAGGCAGTTGATTCAGTTGCATAAATGGCGCGATCGCTTCCGCCTGCTGCACTCGTCCCGTCTGTCTGAAGAGGGAAATGCGATCGCTTGTTAAGCAAACACTCTTCTCAAAAATATG
>JBCBTL010000180.1:0-5839 GCA_039818705.1 Cyanobacteria bacterium J06639_1 | reverse complement strand
GCCAAAAATAAATCCCAACCCTGCTGCTGCACCCAACAAACCAAAATTTTTCGTCCGCTCCTGGGGATTTGCCGACACGTCTGCAATGTACGCCTGGGCCGTACTGACCACCCCTCCCGTTAACCCATTCACGATTTGCGACGCGAACAGCAGCCAAAGCGTGTTGGCAAATCCAAAGATGAAAAATGATATCGACGTGCCCAACGCGCAGGTCAGCAGCACCGGGCGGCGACCGACGCGATCGCTCAACGCGCCCAAAAACGGCGCTGCCAAAAACTGGGCGATCGCAAAGCTAGACGACAGCAATCCGATGGTGAGGGCATCTTCGCGGAACTGCCTGACCACGAACGGAATTGCCGGAAATAACAGACTCGACCCCATCACCTCGATCGTGACCGTCACGAACAGGAAGACCAGCGGGGAAAACGAGCGACGAGGAGAGTCGGCCATCAGAGATTGCAACGAAAGTTTACAAATGCAGTTTCATTGTCTCACCGCATGATCGCGATCGCCCTCCAGATCTGCAAGAGACTTACTCGAACCTCGTCGAACCTCTCCGAGAAGAAGATTTGAAAACGCATCGAACTGAGAAAGGCGGCATGAATCAAGAGCATGTCCACATGCAAAAAATGCGATCCCGAGTGGGGAAACGCGGTTAAATCGTACTTTTTGTTACAGAACGCGATCGCCCTGTCACGGCATCGTCTGTTTCATCGATATCAGCACTGTCATGAGTTCGCTCAAATCGTTTATCTTGCCCGCTCTGCTCGGCTTCGTAGCTGGAATTGGCCACGGCGTAGTTTCCCACCATACGGATTTGCCGCTGTCGTTGGGCGAGCAATTCTTTCCGGCTCTCTACGCCCGCCCCTTGGCGGAGTGAACTTTCCTAAAGCGTATCTGTGGATACAGAAAATCCTGAGATATTAAAGGTGAAGCAGTTTTGAGGCTTGACCCTAATGAACGTTCGGACTTCAACGCAAACGTCTTCCTCCGAGCGCGCGATCGCTGCTGTCTTCGTGGCCTGCATCACCTTTGTCGTGGGCTATTCTGCCACGCGAACCTACCTCAGCCGCCCTGTCGATCCGCGCACTGGAACCCCTTCAACCGTCGTGCCGCACCAAGCCGAATTGTGGAAAGGCTTGGGAGAATAGAAGGCTCGCACGAGCGGGGGTGAGGTCAGACTTTTGGTGTCAGCCTCGCCCTTTCGCATACATGGGGACTTCTGAAGTCCAAAGATATAGCCGTGCCAATCGAGACAGAACTGTGAGGGGGCGCGGGTAGGTCTTCAGATGAGAGCAGAGCGATCGCTCCGAACCTGCGAGCGCCGAAAGGTGCAGAAACCTCCCCTATTTGGGTACATTCGATGGCTGAGTGTTCGTTATACTTTGTAATGTAAAGGCACTGACACCGCACCCGCACTCATGAGCAATCCTTTGACCCGTGCCTTTTTCGTAGGGCGAGCGACCGCGACCTTGCTGAGCGAGCGCGTTGAGGCCGCATTTACCGACTTTGCCAGCGAAATGGGGAAGGCCGCTGCCGAATGGCAAGAGCAATGGCGCATCTTTGGTGAAGAGGCGCTTGCTCGCGCTGCCGCGGAAGAGGCGCAGGCCGCCGAGCGCGCGCCCAGTCCGAGCAGTGCTGGAACTGGGGTGTCTGGTTTCCCGGCGGGGCCAGCCGATTTGCAAGAAACCCTAGACGAGCTGCGCGCTGAAGTGGCACAACTCCGGTCTGAATTGCAGCGTTACCGGAGCCAGTCTTGACGGCGACGGAACTATCGAAACCCGCGATCGCATCATCCAGCGCTGCTGCCAAACCGTATGATTCGTATCGCTGGGCGCGCAACAGCTACACGCGCACGGGTCGCCTGATCGATATTTGGCGGTTCGTGTTGCTGATCCTGTTTTACAACTGGCTCGATGCCAAAAACTGGAGCTACGGCGGCGCACCCTCAGACGAAAAGAGGGCAAAGCGGCGGCGCACCCGCGCCATCTGGATTCGCGAAACCATGCTGCATTTGGGGCCGACCTTCATTAAGGTGGGTCAGTTCTTCTCTACTCGCGCCGATTTGTTTCCCGCTGAGTACGTTGAAGAACTTTCAAAACTGCAAGATCGCGTCCCTGCCTTCGACTATGAGCTGGTGGTGACGTTGGTCGAGCGCGAATTGGGGCAGCCCCTCGAACGGGTTTATCTCTTTTTCGACCCCACTCCCCTAGCCGCAGCCAGTCTGGGTCAAGTCCATCGCGCTCAAATTCGTTCGGGCGATGAAGTGGTGGTCAAAGTGCAGCGTCCCGGCCTGCACCGCCTGTTCGCGATCGATTTGGATATTTTGCGGGGCATTGCCGAATTTTTCCAATACCGCACTCGCTGGGGCAAGGGCGGGCGCGACTGGATTGGGATTTACGAAGAGTGCCGCCGCACCCTCTGGGAAGAGGTGGATTATCTCAACGAAGGCCGCAACGCCGATACCTTCCGCCGCAACTTCCGCAATGAAACCCGCGTTGAAGTGCCTCGGGTGTACTGGCGTTACAGTTCGCCAGCCATGCTGACGCTGGAGTATATGCCTGGCATTAAAGTTAGCGATGTGGAAGCTCTCACGGCAGCAGGGGTCGATCGCGCCGACATCGCTCAGTTGGGAGCCCGCGCTTATCTCAAGCAAGTGCTAGAAGACGGGTTCTTTCATGCCGACCCGCACCCCGGCAATATTGCCGTGCGTCCCGACGGCACGATGATCTTTTACGACTTCGGCATGATGGGGCGGGTGCAGACGAACACGAAAGACAAGATGATGAGCCTGATGGCGAGTATCGTCACCCGCGATGCGGATGCGATGGTGCAAGCCATGATCGAGCTGGGGGCGTTGCAGCCGACGGGAGATGTCGGCCCGGTGCGGCGGTCCATGCAGTACATGCTCGATAACTTTATGGATCAGCCGATGGATTCCCATGCGGCGGTGTCGATGGCAGAAATCGGCGACGACCTTTACGATTTGGCGCGCGACCAGCCTTTCCGCTTCCCGGCGACGTTTACCTTCGTGATGCGGGCATTTTCGACCCTGGAAGGGTTGGGGAAGGTGCTCGACCCGCAGTTCAATTTCATGGCCGTGGCGCAGCCCTACGCCACCGAACTGATGAGCGATCGCATTGAAGCTGGCGCGAACACCCTGATCGACCAAATCGGCAAGCAGGCCGCCCAGTTCACTAACACCAGCCTGAGCCTGCCCCGGCGCATCGAAGAAACCCTGACGAAGTTCGAGCAGGGGGATATTCGGGTGCGCACCCGTGCGGTCGAAACCGATCGCCTGCTCCGTCAGCTCGCGGTTTTAGGCACCGCAACGGTTTACGCCATCATCTTGGGCACACTACTATTGACTGCAACTCAGCTTCTGATTGCTGGGTTTGTCAAATTCGCGATCGCCGCCTTCGTGCTGGCGGGTTTAGCCGCGATCGCCGTGATTCAGTCGTTAATGCGGGCGCGCCGCTCTCGACGGCTGTAAGATTATGCAGTGATTTGAGGACGTGTTGAATCCCTCATGATGCGTTTTGCCGGTCATACCGATAAAGGCATGGTTCGCAGTACCAACCAAGACTCCTTCTACTGCGATCCAGAGGGGTACTTTTTCGTCGTGGCGGACGGGATGGGCGGACATGCTGCCGGTGCCACCGCTAGCGAACTTGCCGTCAATGCCATTCAGGCGAAACTGCGCAACGCTCGCAACAAGCTTCCCGCCCCTCAATTGCTTTCGATCGCCATTCAGGAAGCCAACCAAGCGATCTTGGTGGATCAGCAGCTTCATCCCGAACATGCCGACATGGGCACGACCATTGTGGTCGCGCACATGGACAACGACGGTAAATGCTGGAGCGCCCACATCGGGGACTCGCGCCTGTATCGACTTCGGGGTACGGATATCGAGCAAATTACCCCCGATCACACCCTGATCGCCCGCGCCGTCCGTCGGGGCGAAATTACTCTAGCTGAATCTCGGTTTCATCCCCACAGGCATATCCTGGAGCGCTGTTTGGGTCGCCCGGAGTCGGGCTTGCCAGAGGTGCATTCCATCGAACTGAAAGTGGGCGATCGCCTCCTGCTGTGCAGCGACGGCCTAACGGAAGAACTCAGCGACACTCAGATCGTCGAGGGCTGTCAGCAGGCCAGCGTTCTGGAAGAAATCCCGTTTTTACTGATTCGCGATGCTCTAGCCAGTGGCGGGCGCGACAACGTGACAGTTGTGGTGACGGAATATTTGGGCTAGCCCGCGAAACGCCACTCTGGGGTGAAGCGCCTCCAAATGAAGGCGTTATAGTATGGATGCGCCCACTTAACATTCCTTTACGTGACAACCGGACTCGAACGACCCGAATCTGGGAACTGGCGCGATCGCCTTTCTCCCGAGCTAATTGCCATTTTGGCGGTGTATTTCGTGCAGGGGGCGCTGGGTATTGCCCGCCTCGCTACGAGCTTTTTTTTCAAAGACGCACTTGGTCTCGACCCGGCGGAGGTGGCGGCGTTAACTGGGTTAGCCGTCATTCCTTGGACGATTAAGCCGCTCTATGGCTTGATTTCGGATAGTTTTCCCATTGCAGGTTACCGCCGTCGCCCTTATTTGATTTTGTCGGGGGTGACGGGCTGTGCGGCCTGGTGGAGTTTGGCCACGATCGTCGAGACGGCTTGGGCGGCTACGCTGGCGGTCACGGTAAGTTCGCTGTCGATCGCGATCGCCGATGTGATTGTCGATGCGCTGGTGGTGGAACGCACTCGCGCTGAGGATAGAGCGGGAGCCGGAACCCTACAATCGCTGACCTGGGGGGCGACGGCCTTGGGGTCGCTGGTGACGGCATATTGGAGCGGGGCGCTGCTTGAGCGCTTTCCCCCGCAAGTGGTGTTTCAAATTGCGGCGGTGTTGCCTGCGTTTGTGGCGATCGCGGCCTGGGCGATCGCGGATGCGCCTCAGCAGGCTCAGTCAGCTCCAGACTCTCCCCTCAAACAGCGAGTGAAGCAACTCGGAACGCTGTGGCAAGCCGTCAAACAACCCGCAATTTTCTTACCTGCGGGATTCATGTTTTGCTGGCAAGCCACCCCCAGCACCGATTCGGCCTTTTTCTTTTTCGTGACCAACGATTTGGGATTTGGGGCTGAGTTTTTAGGCCGGGTCAAATTGATGACCAGCATTGCGTCGCTGATCGGGATTTTTATCTTTCAGCGCTGGCTGCGATCGGTGCCGCTGCGCAAGATTTTGTTTTGGATGACCCTCATTTCCTTCGGATTGGGACTGACCAGTTTGATTCTGGTGCTGCACCTCAATCGCGGCTGGGGCATCGATGATCGCTGGTTCAGCCTGGGCGATAGCGTTGTCTTGACCGTCGCGGGGCAAATTGCTTTCATGCCGATCTTGGTGCTAGCCGCCCGCATGTGCCCTCCCGGAATTGAGGCCACTCTGTTCGCTCTGCTGATGTCGGTGCTGAACTTAGCCGGACTGGTTTCGCAAGAGTTAGGAGCGCTGCTAACTCGGGTGTTGGGGGTTACCGAAACGGACTTTACGGCAATGTGGTTATTGGTGGCGATCGCCAACGCCACCACCCTCTTACCCCTACCCCTCTTGCGCTGGCTACCCGACACTTCCGCCACAGACGACGTGGTGCTAGACAGTCAGGACTCGGCTGAATCACCTAGTCTGTTGGACGTTAAGGCGATCGAGGCCGAAAGCGCCACCGCAAACGTGCCCGCCACGGAAGCAATGGCAGGGGCGGTTGAGACAGAGTAGCTCTACAGCCGCTCTACCCCCACGTCCACATCACGGGGCTATCGTCTAGCGGGTCGGTGACGGTGCGCCCGATCGCGT
>JBCBTL010000179.1:0-5848 GCA_039818705.1 Cyanobacteria bacterium J06639_1 | reverse complement strand
ACCCCACCCGCAGCGTCATCGCTCCACCCTGCGAAAACCCTCCCAATACGGTTCGAGATAGAGGCACTCCGGTTTGCTCGGGCAGCTTCAGGAGGTAGTCCTGTAAAAGGGCGGCACTCTCTGCCAAGCCAGCACCATTTTCGAGGTCGTACCAGGCGCGCCCGTCCGGGATTTGCGGGTGAGGTAGGGGCGCATTTGGGAAGCCGAAATCACAGCTCGGTAGATCGAGCTCGCGCGCCAAAGGCATCAAATCGAACGCATTTGCGCCCCAGCCGTGCATCAACACAATTTGCGCGATGCCCTCCTGCTCCCGATGCGACGTTGATATCCACTCGACTTGCAATGATGCCGCCATGAAAGGATTCCCTGAATACGGACGTGTGGGGGTAGCGATCGCCACTTCACCCAGCATCTCATCCCAACCCTCGCCGCCTAACCATGCCATTAAGCAACAAAATATTTACAAAATACAACTTAACTTTGCAACTAAAGTGCCTGTTTTGAGATTATTAAGGAGGGTTTAAGTTCGCCCTAAAAAGCAGTTGTAGAGGCGGTGTAAAAGTGCTACGTTAAAGCCATGAACGCTACGGATAGCAAAGCTTCCGTGCCTTCACAGTTGTCCGCAAACTGCGAGCGCCACTCTTCACTATCGCCTGGACAATCAGAAGATATGTGTCGAACTTTTCAAGGCTGCAACCGCACGTTCGAGCTTCAATCTCGCTCTCCTTCGTCGCGCGACTATCTCGCGGGTCGGCTGAGGGTTGGTTGAGGCTCATTTGGCAACATTGAGGGCGTTCGGGCGATCGTAAACGGCGATCGCGCCCCACTCAGAAGCCAGTCGAGCGTTCTTCGCACCAGCAACTAAATATCCACAAGGAGGCATCTCATGATGAAGGTCGTGATCCAAGGCAAAAACGTCGAAATCACGGATGCCCTACACGATTACGTTCATCAGAAGATCGAGCGAGCGGTGACGCATTTCGCTCAGCTCACCAGCGAGGTCGATGTCAACTTGTCCATCGAGCGCAACCCCCGCATTAGCGATTCCCAAGCCGCCGAGGTCACGGTTTACGCCAACGGAGCGGTGATTCGCGCTGAAGAGAGTTCGCAAAACATGTACGCCAGCATCGATCGCGTGGCGGACAAACTCCACCGCAAGCTGCGCAAATTCAAAGAGCGCAACGGCATTCACCGCACCAAAAGCAGTCCGAAAACGTCGGTGGCCGTCAGTCAGCAACCGTTAACCTCTGCTCCCGACCCCGAGCGCGAACCCTCGCTCCCCGCAGAGGTGATTCGCACCAAATATTTCTCCATGCCCGCCATGAGCGTCAGCGACGCTCTGCACAATCTGGAGATGATCGACCACGATTTTTACGTGTTCCGCAACGCCGAAAGCAACGAAATCAACGTCATCTACGAGCGCAATCACGGCGGCTACGGCCTCATTCGCCCCCACAAACACTAGCGATCGCTCTTGAGAGTTTGTTGTCGGCGCGATCGCCACGCCATAAAGCCGCCAGCTCTTCACGCTAGGGCTGGCGGCTGCGTTTGTTTTCGAGGTAGCGAGATGGGCTTTATGAATGCCCCGATTCGGACAATGAGTCATGCGGTCATGCGATTAGCCGCTTCCTCCTCGATCGCCTTCACGCGCTCTTCTTCAGTCATTTCCGCCTCGCTGGGTTCGGCGCGTTTGGTGGGAGGGAGCTGCTTGAAGTTCGATTCCATTTCCACCATCATGTCGGTCAGCTCAGCAATGCGGGCATCTTTACCCTCCATCTCCTGATGCATCTGCCGGGCTTCGGTGACGAATTGCGCCTTCGTCCACACGCTGAACAGCCACGCAATACTCGCGCCCAATCCTAACGAGGCCAAAAGCTGCACCACCAGCGGTGCCTGAAACTGAATGCCCGGAGCCACCGTTACCGTCACCGCAGATGAATTCTGCATGGCGAACAGGGCCACCCCCAAGCAAATGACAAAAATGACGACGAAATTAAACTGCCGCATGGAAACTCTGCTCCCGCCTACACAGCTAGCAGCCGCGCGACTCAACCCACAGACGACTGCTCTACCTCATGTTTACCCTCGCTTGGCCTCAGTGCCGCATCAATTCTAGATAGTCGTCACAATCCAGGCGAGCGAGGCGTTTGGACGAGCGAACGAAAAGCCGCGATCTCCTTCCCTTCGTTGAATCAGCTTCGTTGAATCAGCTTCGTTGAATCAGCATAGTGCCATAGGTTTACGTATAGACGTGAGAAACTCTGCAATCGGCGATCGCGTCGATTGCAGAGCAAGAAAAGCACGTGTGAGAACGCTACCTAGCGGCGGCGAGCGCGACGGCGAGCGTCTTTCGCCTTGCGGCGACGCTTTTCCGCTGGAGACTCGAAATGACGACGACGACGGATATCGGCAAAAATGCCCGCCTTTTGCAATTTCTTTTTGAACCGACGTAACGCCGATTCGATGTATTCGTCTTCGCCAACGTTGATCTGGGTCATACCGGGTCGCAATCGCTGTATTTACACGGACTAACTATATTAGCAGCCTGTAAGCCGCGATCGCACCCGATCATTAAGGAAACAGTAAATCAAGAACTGCAAACGTATATGATTGACTGTGAGCAAGAATTTACAATGTCGGAGGAACCAGCTATGTCGACCTACAGAACTGACGAGCGCGGCGTCTTGAACAACTTTCCCAATGAAGTTCAAGACGAAGTTGTCGAACCCCCTTCGCAGAAACAGATGGTTCAATACGCGCTCGGCGGTGTCGTAGCGGTGTTGTTCCTCGGCTCGATCCTTTGGGTCGCTTTCGCTGTCTCTGCCTAGCGTCCCTGCCCGAATAGCGGTCTGACTCAGGCAAGCAGTCCGAACTAGGCAAGAAGACAAGCTGCACTGACGCTAATTTCAAGAGCGCCCGTTCCTCTCCGAGGTCGGGCGCTGCGTTTATTGGGGGCTAATTCCTGCTGCAAACGCATCCCGACCCTACCGGTAGGGGATACTCTGGTGGTCAGAGCCGATGGCCAGTGGTTTTGTATGGGTAGGATTCCTCAGCAGCGATGGCAAATCGCCCCTCCCGACCCCTCCCGCGTAAAGCGGTTGGTGAAATCGACGGGGTTACCTCCCCTCTTGGCTCAAGTGTTAGTTAACAGGGGCATCTCGACAGCTAAAACGGCCTCGGCGTTTCTCAGTCCTCAAACCGGAACGCTCTCTCGACCGGCTGAGGATTTCCCCGATTTAACGGCAGCGCGATCGCGTCTCGCCCGCGCCATCCGCGAAACCGAAAAGATCGCCATCTGCGGCGACTACGACGCTGACGGCATGACCAGCACGGCCTTATTGCTCCGCACCTTTCGAGCTTTGGGCGCAAACGCTGACTACGCCATCCCCAGCCGCATGACGGAAGGGTACGGCATCAACGATCGCATCGTCAGCGATTTGCACGAGGACGGGGTTTCGGTGTTGATCACGGTCGATAACGGGATTGCCGCGATCGCCCCCATCACCTTAGCCAAGACCCTCGGCCTCAGCGTCATCGTCACCGACCACCACGATATTCCCCCCGAGCTGCCCCCAGCAGATGCCATCCTCAATCCGAAACTGATTCGTCCGGCCTCTCCGTATCGCTCTATGGCCGGGGTGGGGGTTGCCTATTTGCTCGCGCTGGAACTGGCGGACGAGTTTCAAAAACAGGAAGCATTAGCTCGTCCGTTATTAGAACTGCTCACGCTAGGCACGATCGCCGACCTCGCCGGACTGACAGGCATCAACCGACGGTGGGTGAAGGCGGGTCTTGCGTTACTGCCGGAATCGCAAATTCCCGGAGTGCGGGCGTTGATGCAGGTGACGGGATTGAGTCAGCGCGATCGCGCCCTCAAACCGGAAGCGATCGGCTTTGGCTTGGGCCCTCGCATCAACGCCGTCGGTCGCTTGGCGCAACCCGAAGTCGTCATCGACCTGCTGACCACCGACGACGAAGGAACAGCGCTCGAACGCGCCATGCAGTGCGAGCAAATCAATCAAACGCGCCAGCAGTTGTGCCGCCAAATTGAAGAGGAGGCGATCGCCCAATTCGAGAACTCGGCGATCGACCTACGCCGCGATCGCGTCATCGCCCTTCTAGGAGAAGGCTGGCATCACGGCGTTATCGGCATCGTCGCGTCCCGCTTGCTGGAGCGCTACGGTGCGCCCGTCTTCATCGGCGCGCGAGAGGGAAACTCCATTCGCGGATCGGCGCGGGGCATTCCCGGATTCAATGTCTTCGATGCCCTCCAAGCCTGCAAAGACTGCTTCGAGAAATGTGGCGGCCACCCCGCCGCCGGAGGCTTTTCCATGTCCGCCGATCGCTGGCCGGACATGCACCAAAAGTTAAGCGAATTCGCGCGATCGGTGTTGAGCGCCGACCACATGCAACCGCTTGTCACCATCGATGCAGAAGCCGACCTCAACGAGTTAAACGCCGAACTCTTCGAGCAAATGCAGCAGCTTCAGCCTTTCGGCATGGACAATCGCGAACCCGTGTTCTGGAGTCGCAATCTGCAAGTGATGCGGCAACAGCCCATCGGCAAACAGAAAGCCCATCTCAAATTCCAAATTCGCTCGTCAGATGACCCATCTATGCCCAAACAGGCGATCGCCTGGAGAGCTGGCGAATGGCATCCCCTTCCCGATCGGGTCGATATCGCCTACTGCCTGCGGGAAAACGAATGGCACGGGGAGGTGGCGATCGAACTGGAAATTAAAGGCATTCGCGCTGCCCAAAACCATACCTCTGAGGCACTGCCGCCCCCTGACCCGGCAGTGGAACCATCAGCCATCGAGCAGAAACCCGCGAAGCGCTCGACCCCAAACGCAGATGCGACGAAGCAAAAGCGATCGCCATCCCACTCGCGCGCTACTTCGGCTTCGGCAGAACTCCCAAACTTCGTCAGTTCAGCTCAAGCCTCTGTGGAGCCCGAACTCATTTACGCTGCAGCGCCTGAAGTGCGTCATGCCCTTCAGTGGAACGATCTCAACTCCTTCGCCACATTAATTCCTCAATGCAAAGGAACCGTGTTGCTCTACGGCTGTCGCCGCCCTCAAATTACCAGCGGGAAAAAACTGACCGTCCACTACGATCGCCCTCAACCCAACACCCAATACGACTACATTTGGTTGTGGAGCTTGCCGCCCTCTCTTACCCATTTGCGCTGGCTCCTCGCCTCCGCAACTCCGGCCAAGACTTCAGGACATTGCATCTACCTACACAAGCAAGTCGTCCCCCTACCCAACCCCAAAACAATCCAGTGCCAGCTAGACGAAACCGTCCGCGCCAATACCCGCATCGAGCTACTGAAACTAGCGCAACAGTGGTGGCTAGCGCCTTCGACCCTAGTGGCAGGATTGCGATCGCTGGGATATGCGTGCGATCGTTTCCCGCCAACAGCATCTCTACCTCAGGAACTGACAAAACTAGAGCGATGGTTCTCAAGCTCGGCTAGCGACCTTACCGCAATCGTATAAGCTACGCTCACAGCTCTAGTTCCGAGTCCTGACGGCAAACCTCCGCAAATTTAGCAGCACTCAAGATACGTGTCCCAGTTGGTTTCCGTATTCAATCATTTACTGAGGGGCTGATTCCCCACCTGCTTTCAGCGTCGTGAATTGCAGCGTCCGAAGGGGGGCTGTTGAACTCTTTCTGACTGTCTGCGCTTACAACTTCCCAATGTCTGCGCTCACAACAATGTCAACTGGCGATCGCCCGAGCCTTCCACCGGCTTTTTGCGATGGCGTCCCCCTTGCCAAGTTGGAATATTGACGTGTGCCACGAACCACGAGCGCAGATCGGCAATCTCTCGATCGCCCAAGGC
>JBCBTL010000178.1:0-5852 GCA_039818705.1 Cyanobacteria bacterium J06639_1 | reverse complement strand
AACGCGAATCCGGGTCGAAAACTCGGAGGAGAAGCCCTCGTCGTATTGCTCCGCAATCGGCGTAGGGAGTACGTCACCCACCCGACCCGCGCTCCCATTGACGCGATCGCTCGTGCGGCTTTGCGAAGACACGAAGACGAGAAATCGACTACAGTAAAGCCACTGACTGTTATCCACAGCCCGTTTCTACGGCTTTTTGCATGTCCGACCATTGGCTCGAACACACCTGTCAAACTTTGGTTCCCGCTGATGTGGACGTAGTGTGGTCGCTGTGGGCTGACCTCACCTTGATGCCGCGCTGGATGACCTGGGTGCGATCGGTAGAAATTTTGGATGAAGAACTCTCCCGCTGGACGCTAGACGCGCGCGGCCTGACGTTTAACTGGATCTCGCGCACGCACACCGTCATTCCCCATCAAATTATTGCCTGGGAATCAGAAAGCGGGCTGCACAATCGCGGGGCGCTGCGGTTTTACGATCGCAAAGCGGAAGGCACGATCGTCAAGCTTTCGGTGGCTTACTCCTTGCCCGCTTGGTTGGGAAAATTGATGGACAGACTATTTATCGGTCAAGCCGTCGAGTCCAACATTCAGGACAGCCTGGAACGGTTTAGCACCTACGTACGCGAGCATCCCACAGCCGACTTGCGTGCAGTCGCGCCGTCCAGTTCGTCCGCCTCGCTCTAGGTTTTCTGCGCTTTTAGGTTGAGGAGCAGCTACGCCCGCTATGACTGACGATATCGCTGTCAATTTTCCCTCTGCGGCATCTACACCTGACGACCGGGGGCGACCCGATAATCGTCACGTTCGGTTTTCTGCGGACGAAACTGAAGTCGATATCGACCAGCTCAAATCGCTGTTCGATCGCAATGCCTTTTGGGCGGTCGATCGCGATCGTGCCGACCTTGAAACGGCTATTGCCCGCAGCTTCCCGGTGGTCACCGTTTGGAATGGCGACAGCCTTATCGGTTTTGCAAGAGCCACTTCGGATGGCATTTACCGGGCGGTGATTTGGGATGTGGTGATTGACAGCCGCTATCGCAAGCAAGGGTTGGGTCAGAAACTCGTCGAAACCCTAATTTCCCATCCCGAGCTACAGCAAATCGAGCGCGTGTATTTGTTTACGACCCATCAAAAAGGGTTTTACGAGCGCATCGGTTTTCAGGCCAATACCAGCACGACGATGGTGCTGATGGGCAAGTCGCTGGAGCTATTGCTGCCTCTCGATACGCATCAGTCCTCGTCCCGTTCGCTCTAAACAGATTCAGACAGGGTGGCTAGAAGGGTGTCTTCGGAGGCTCGAAAACCCACCATGACGGCGCGGCCTGCCTTCACGAAGAGAGGTCGTTTGAGGAGCATGGCATCACGGGCAAATGCGTCTGCCCATTCTGCGTCGCTCCAGGTGTTGCGTTCGTCCCCCAATGCTCGATACGACTTGCCGGAGGTGTTTCGCATGGGTTTGGCTCCTAGCGCTGCGATCCAAGATGCGATCGCGCTGCGCTCGGGAGGCTGCTCTTGGGTATTGATAAATTCGTAGGCGATGCCCTTTGCGTCCAGCCAGGCGATCGCCTTTTTGCAGGTGCCGCAGTTGGGAATGCCGTAAACCTGGAGAGACATGTCGGTCGCGGTGATGGGCTGCAGCCATCCTAGATCGAGTGGGGCTTGAAGCGGCTCTTCGCAGCACTACGCGTACCTCAGAGGCAGGGATGCGCCTTGAGAATTGCAACATAAGTGTCAGATTTCACGAACAGCTTGGGTAACCTGCGATCGCGCCCGTATGAGTAGGGAACTGCGATGCCCGACCCCAGTTTTTCGAGCGATCACCACCGCCTGTCGCGATCGCACGTGTTGTGGGTGGGTACGGCAATGAGCGTGGCTCTCGGCGTATCGGGGTGCGGTCTTAACCCTAGCTCTCCCAGCGAGCCTCAGTCTGGCAACGCAGCCAGTTCGGCGCAGTCTGATGCTCCTGCAGACCCGCTCGACCCGTCCGGCGGCTCGTCCAATTCGAGCCAGCCGGATCGTGAGAGTGCTGAAACTGGCACTGCCACCGCAATTCCCGATCTGAATGGCTTGCGGGTGACGCAAACGTGGCGGATCGCCTTGGTCTTGAAATCCCGTACCGATCCTTACTGGCAGCAGGTGCAGGCGGGAGCTGAAGCGACGGCGAATACCTACGGTGTCGATCTCAATATTGTGGGGAGCGATCGCCCGCAAACGGCTGCGTTTGTGGAAGAGCAAATTGTGGCGATTGCTGAATTGCTCGAAGGTGACGACCTCGATGGCCTGCTGATCGGGCCGGCGGATTCGTTACGACTCGTGCCCATTGTGGAGCGGGCCATCGACAGCGGCATTCCTGTCATTGCCATCGATACTCCGCTGAATAGCGATCGCCTGCTCGCATCTGTGGGGTTCGATAATTATGCGGCGGGTCAGGCGCTCGGGGCGTGGGTCGTGCGAGAACTTGACGGGTCGGGCAACGTTCTGATTTTGGATGGCCCCCCGCACCACGACAACGCGATCGAGCGACGAGAAGGGTTTTTAGCCGGGTTGAGTGCGGGACAGATCGATGTCCTCGGCATCGAGTCGGCACATTGGGATGCCGAGCGCGCGGCGGCAGTGACGGCGCAATGGCTGCAAGAGTTCGAGGACGTAGACGCGATCGTGGCCGCCAATGACAGCATGGCTTTGGGCGCAATCCGAGCGGTGCAGGATGCCAAGCGCACCGACATCGTGATTACGGGGTTCGACGGGCTGGCAGACGGATTAGCCGCAGTGCGGGCGGGCACCCTCGCCGCCACGATCGACCAGCAGCCTGCGGCTCAGGCGAAACTCGGCCTGCAGTTGTTGCTCAACCACCTCGAAACCGAAGCCACCTACCCCGAGTTCATTCCGCTGCAAACTCGATCGCCGATTTCTGCTGATACCCTCGATGGGGGCATGTCTGATGCTGGCGTATCTTTCGAGGCGGCTGGATCTCGTCATGCATTCTCGCCCGCAGATGCGGCGATCGCGCACTCTGCCACGTTGGCACGAGCCGGTGCTTCGTCTTGTCAGCCGTTGTTATCTGTCGCAGGCCGTCCGCTTGCGGCGTGCCCGTGAGTAGTGCCGCCGATCGCCCCCAGTCTCTAGCGCGCCAGCTCGCCCGTCGCGTGCTGGTGCTGAGCGCGCTCGGGCTGTTCGGGTTGGGCAGTACGTTCGGGCTCAGTTTGTTGCTCACCGTTCAACACGTCGAAAAGCGCTTGCATCAGGCGGGAACCCAATCGGTGCTGACGTTCGATCGCTTTTTGCTCGATCTCAAAAGCGACATGCTGGCAACCAGCACGGCCATAGCCGATCGCGACAATATCCAAAGCATCCTGCGGCAACTGCGATCGCGCAATTTAGCCGTCACGCAGATGAACTTATTGGCTCGCGACGGCACGTTACTCGCCCAAAGCAACCGCGTGTTTCAATCTTCCGAGCCGCTCGATCCGCCTCCCGAGTCAGCGGAGATGGTCGATCCCAATGAAGATGTCTACGTCAGCCCCATTCAGTTCGAGCGCGATCGCCCCTTCGTTAACGTGGCTGTTATTGCCACCAACGACATCGGCATCAGTACGGGCACCCTCGTGGCTCGCATTGACTTAACCGAACTGTGGCGCAACACCATCGAGCAGCGGGTGGGCGATACGGGCTACGTCTACATCCTCGACGATCGCGGTCGCATCGTTGCTTTTCGCGATCCCCGCCGCACGGGAGAAGCCCTCGTCCCCAGCTCTGAGGTGCCTGAAGCCCCCGACGAGCCGCCGCTCGATTTGGCGTTTCACCTGCGTCGGGGACTGAACGGCGATCGCGTGTTTGCCACGGGGCAGCCGTTGGAGTTGGTGTCTTGGTACGCCGTGGTGGAACAGCCCGTCGCGGAGGCTCTAGCTCCGTTCGCGCTCCCGGCGATCGCGTTGCTGCTCGCCTCGATTGTGGTGGGGGCGATCGTGCGATCGATTTCCCGCTTTACGCGGGGTCGAATTATCGTGCCGCTGCAAGGATTGCACAAGAGCGTCAACGAGTACACCCACGGTCAACTGCGACATCCCGTTCCCATCACCCGCAACGACGAATTGGGACAGTTGGCGGGCGGGTTCAATCAAATGTCGGCTCAGCTTCAGGAAGCGTTCTCCGATTTGGAGTTGCGGGTGCGCGCGCGCACGCAGGAGCTTTACGAGGCCAAAGAAGCCGCCGATGCCGCCAACAAAGCAAAAAGCAAGTTTCTGGCAAATATGAGCCACGAGCTGCGTACCCCCCTCAACGGCATTTTGGGGGCAGCACAACTGCTGCAAACGTCAGACCGTCTTACCGATATCGAGCAGCAGGATGTTGATATCGTTTATCAGTCCGGCTCGCATTTGCTGACGCTGATTAACGACATTCTCGACCTGTCTAAAATCGAAGCCGGAAAGATGGAGCTAGCGCCCGTCACGTTCGACTTCCAGCAGTTTTTGCAAACCACCATCGAGATTTGTCGAGTGCGATCGCGTGCCAAACCCATTGACTTTTTAGTCGAGCTCAACGAACCACTTCCCGAAACGATTACGGCAGACGAGCTGCGACTGCGGCAAGTGCTTCTCAACCTGCTGAGCAACGCGATCAAGTTCACCGATCGAGGCTGGGTCAAGTTCGCGATCGCCAGTACCGAGCTGCCGCGCGAGGGCGTAAATGGTGACACGCAGTTTCGGCTTCGCTTCGTTGTGGAAGACTCCGGCATCGGCATCGAGCCCGCAGCGATTGACACAATCTTTCTCCCCTTCGAGCAGTCCACCCAAAGCAGCGATTTCTCTCAGGGCACGGGGCTAGGACTCACGATCAGCCAGCGCATCGTCGCGCTGATGGGAAGCACCATCGAAGTCTCCAGTCGCCCGCATATCGGCAGTACGTTTTCCTTTACGATCGATATCCCCGGACGCGCCGCCCAGCCCGTCAAGAGCGATCGCGCTGTGCCCATGTCCCGTGCAGGCGATCGCGCTCCCGCGCCCGCATCCGAACCTGAAGTAACGACATCAACCTCAGACCAACCCCTGCGGATTTTGCTGGCCGAAGATAACCGAGTGAATCAAAAAATTGCCAAAAAGCTGATGCAGCGCTTGGGTTACAGCATCGACATCGTCGAAAACGGCCTCGAAGCGATCGCCGCCCTCCGCCGCGAGCCCTACGATGTCATTTTGATGGACGTGATGATGCCCGAGATGGACGGCCTCGAAGCCACCCGAGCCATCTGCGCGGAATGGCCCCCTCAAACGCGACCCCGAATTATTGCCGTGACCGCCAATGCCATGAGTGGCGATCGCGAAACCTGCCTTGCCGCTGGCATGGACGACTACATCAGCAAACCCGTCCGCGTGGAAGCTCTAGCTGAAGCTCTCGAACAGTGCCACCCACTCGCCCATGCGCCATCTAGGCACCGCAAGCCTCTATGAGACTTGCATCCATCATGGAGTTCGAGTCGCTTCGGACTATGCCATGACTGCCTCTGTTGCCATTCGCCTCGCGATACGCGCCGACGCGATCGCGCTGGCTGACCTCAGCGCCAAAACGTTTTACGACACGTTCGCGGGCAGCACCTCTGCTGAAGACATGACTGCATACTTGGCGGCAGCATTTTCGGTCGCGCAATTGCAAGCCGAACTGAACGATCCGTGTTCGACCTTCTGGCTCGCTGAAGCTGGCGATCGCCTGACGGGATACGCCAAGCTCAGGCAGAAAGGATCGGTACCCGACGCGATCGACGGGCCTTCGCCACTCGAACTGCAACGTCTCTACGTGCGTCGCGATTGCCTGCGGCAGGGAATTGGGTCGGCTCTCATGCAAGCATGTCTCGATGCG
>JBCBTL010000177.1:0-5875 GCA_039818705.1 Cyanobacteria bacterium J06639_1 | reverse complement strand
CATTTTGCAGAGGATTGCCCGCACGCCCGTTAACGGGAGCGTAAACCTGCATGTCTCTCCAGGAATACACCAACAAATCCGGCTGAAAATCGTCGATCGCCTCGAACAGCTTTTGCCGAAAGTCCAGCGGCGGAAACGTTCCCATGTCAAAAATACGCTGTTCGACCTGGGGGAACTGCTTGTGAATGAAGTCCGAAAGATAGACGACCCCGATAGGAAAAATGGGGTTGCAGGGCAAGCGGACGTAGAGGATTTTGTCGAAGCGCATGGCCGGTCAGTACGGATTGCTGCGGAATGTGAAGCGGTTGCCGAAAAGCGCTGGGTTGCTGCGCATCAAGGCGATGGACTGAGAGTCTGTAATGTATCTTCACACTAGCATCGCTATTCGCGATGATGGGTCAATCATGGCGATCGCGATACTCTGGAGGTGTGGACTTTCCATGGAAATCGCAGCCATTCACCTCCCCAGCATGACCTTTCTATCCCAACCTCCAGACACCTTACGAACAACCGTGATGCGTTGGTTAGAAGAGAACGTCCCGCCGCCACGCCTGCGCCACATCCTGAGCGTGGAAGGCTATGCGAGAGAGCTGGCAGAGCATTACGGTCTCGACCGCGATCGCGCGGCCTGGGCTGGTTTTCTGCACGATTTGGCGAAATACGTCTCTGATGAAGACCTGCTGAGCGCCATGTCCCTCGAACCGGAATTCGAACCCGATCCCGTCGTTCTCTCCAACCCTCACCTCCTGCACGCGGACGTTGGGGCGATCTTCGCTCGGGATCGATTCGATATTGACGATCCCGAATGTCTCGACGCGATTCGCAACCACACGTTGGGTCGGCCGGGCATGAGCGATCTCAGTTGCATCGTTTTTCTTGCAGATGCGCTAGAACCGTATCGAGGCAATACCGATACACTCAAGCGGTTGCGCCATCGCGCCCGAACTCATCTGTACGATGCTGTCGTGCAGGTGTGCGATCGCTCCCTTTCGTACTTGATGTCCAAAAACAAGCCAATTCATCCTCGTGCTGTCGCCACGCGCAACTGGTTTCTGACCCATCGCGATCGCTCCCCTCTACCCGTCATTCAGGAGACTGCCACTTGCTAAATCCCGCTTTTGACACTGCAGCCAATCCTCCCCGCGACAATCGCGTCGTTTCTCCTAACACTGGCGATCCCAGCTACGCTCTCGCTCGTGCGGCAGTTGAAGCTGCCGACGAGCGCAAGGCAGGAAATATCACTTGGCTTAACGTCGAAGGCGTTTCGATTCTGTCCGATTACTTCATCATCGTGACGGGCTATTCGACCACCCAAGTTCGAGCAATTGCCAATGCAATCGAAGATCGGATCGAGACGCAATTTGAGCGGTTGCCCCGTCACGTAGAAGGACGGCAAGCGGGAACGTGGATTCTGATGGATTACGAGGACGCGATCGTGCATGTCATGCTCGAATCGGAGCGCGAGTTTTATAATCTCGAAGCGTTTTGGGGACACGCACCTCGGGTAGAGTTTACGTCTTAGATAGACGCTCCGCGATCTCACCCCAATACTTCGGGGATCGAGAACTACTAGCGCGAAATCTACGGTTGGGGATCGCTGTCATACGTCGATATGTAACGATCCCTTCGCCTAGCGTAAACTTTCGCTGCAATGGCCGGGTTTAACTTTATCTGGCCGCTAGGCTAGGTGTACTTTTCCACGGAGGGAGGTTACACCTATGCAAGTTGGCGATCGGGTTCGGGTGAAATCCTCGGTGGTGGTTTTTCACCATCCCGAGCATCGCAACGAACCCTACGATCTGAAGGGATTGGAGGGTGAGTTGAGTTCCATTTTGGTCGATTGGAATGGCAAAACCGTGGGTACGAATTATCCTTTTCAGGTTAAGTTTGGCGGTCAGTTTAAGGCACACCTGCGCGATAGTGAAATCGAGTTAGCGAACTAACCGAGAACGAGTTTCTCGCCACGCGTTCGCCCGTCAACGGTAGAATCCATGACTGCGTCCGTCAATCACGATCGGGTCGGGCGAGCGTTATCCCCTGCAGCGTCCATGCCACAGCGCCTTCATTGCGAGTTTGAACGATCGCGCTGTTTCGCTCGGGCGATTCCAGAAATGCCGAATTTGTCAGCCGACCGCTGGCGATTCCACGTCGAATATCCAAAGAGTTGACGGCGCGATCGCCTAATTCCCCGCCATCCCACCACACCCAGTCGATAGGCGGTGTTACGAAATGGGAATCGAGTACTTCTGGCGTTGGTCGTGCCTCTCCCAGCAACAGCCATGTCACCTCTCCAATGGCGAGTTGCAGCACCATTGGTTGCGTCTGAATGACCTGAAGCTGGATATCTCCTTCCGTCCAAACGAGGTCGCCAGCCTGAGGTCGCGACACCATGGCTCCTGAATCCGCGACTGCCGCGATCGCGGCGGCGTAGTCTCCGGCAATCGCCTGGCGATCGCTGCGCCAAAACTGTCGAATCGGGATGGAGCGAACGAGTTCATGCCAAGCGCCATTGCTGCGGCTGTCCGGCGTGAGAGCGATCGCGTGCTGAATCCGTCGAATCCCCTCAGATCTCAAGAAGGGAAGCCACGCGTACTGTACCGTCTCGGGGGAGCCGCTGTTGATCAGCGTCACTGACCGACGCGTGCGGATTGCCAGAACGGGGGCGTCAGCGGTAGCCAGCGCTACGAGCTGAATTTTGGGGGCGGGCCACAGTAGAGAGACGAGTAGGAGTCCGGTTAAAACTCCCGCTATCCACCTCCGCCCGATCGCCTGCCAGCGAGGTTGTAGAGCGGGTTGGATGGGCGATCGCCACGTCCATAAGCCCAACAGCGCATATAGCCCTAGACATTGCCCGATCGAGACCGTGCCCGTATGGAAAGATGCACCGGGCAAGCCAGCGATGAATGACACGCCGTTGGCAAGGGCAACTAGCGGCACGTACGCGAGTTTGACCGCAAACGCGCCGAGCGGGGGAGCGATCGCGCACAGCCCGCAACCCACGAATCCTGCAACGGTTAGCGGTACGACCAGCGGCATGGCCAAGCAGTTGGCAAGCAAGCAGTAGGTGGGAACTTTACCGAACGTCAGCAGTTGCAGCGGCAGCGTCCAAAGCGCCGCCGCAAGAGGTACGGAAAGAGTCTCAGCCCAGCTTTTGGGCATCCACGCTAAGTGGTTCGCGATCGGCGTGGCACTCACCAACAATCCCAGGGTTGCGGTAGCGCTCAGCCGAAACCCAACGTTGTCCACCCATAACGGTTGCCAAATAGTGAGCAGCACGACCGCCACGAGCAACACGCCCACCGGATTGAGCCGACGGGTTTGCAGGCGATCGCTCCAGCCTTGCGCTAGCACTGCTGCACCTCCCATCACAGCGGCACGACAGACAGAGGGACTCCCTCCCGTCAACACGACATAGCCCAAAATGCCAGTCAAGATGGCTCCAGCTTGGCGACGCGGCGGCAGCCACCGGGTGAGATGCCGCATCACGCCGATTAAGATGACGACGTGAAACCCTGACGCGGCCATGACGTGCGCTAAACCTGCTGTCCGAAACGACTCCTGCAGGTCGAACGGAACCTCAGAAGCAGCAGCACCCAGGACGATCGCGCTCAGCAGCTCGCCAGCGCGATCGCCCAACCCATCCCTCAAGCCCTGCCGTATCCGCTGTCGCAGCACCCACCCTCCCCAGCGCGACTTGGAGTCTACGAGCTGCATCTGACGCACGCTCATACCGACAAAACTACGGTTCTGGGCGAGGAATCGCCGAAAATTGAAGCTGCCCGGATTGCTGGCACCGCGCGGCAAGTAGAGCGACCCCTCAATCGAGACCGTTTGGCCGGGAAGCAACTCTGGCGTGTCATCCTCCTGGGCGTAGGTCACGAACATTTTTCCCGTGACATCGCGCTCGATGCCATCGCGCAAGGAACCGGCACCCTCGCTCGATGACACCGTCTCGGCTTGAGTCCAAACTTGTATCCGTCCCGATTGCTTGAGTTTGGGCACGGACTCGACGCGGGCGATCGCTCTGACCTGCGATTGCGGGGCGAGCTGACTGATATCCAAAGGCGATGGCGTAGGCACGCGCCAGCCGAAGTAGCCCCACCCCAGCAAGGCCACGATTCCGGTAACGATCCAGGTCGCGACCAGCCTGCGATCGCGTCTTCCCAACCCAATTCCAATCGCGATCGCAGGCAACAGCCACCATCCGGCTAGGTGCAGCGATCGCGCGAATAGCCCCATCAGCCAGCCACAGCCGATCCAATAGGTTTGAAGCATCGTGCAAACTCAACGACTGCCCGGTAATGCCTGAAGCTGCTGCCTGAGATCCCGACTGGGATCGATGCAGAGTCCCCGTCCGTCCCGAGGAAAGCCTCGCCCCCACCCAAACCAATACGAATCTACGGCAATGCCTATCAAGCTTTGGGGATTCCAGGTAAACCACAGTACCGGAACCTCTGGAACTGATGCAGATGGAGTGTCGGGCTGAATGGCGGCGAGAGCGGTAAGAACAGAGCGATCGCCTCTTACCTCTCCTGATGGCGTGCGCATAGCCAGCTCGATCTCCTGCCGCTTACTCCACAAGTAAATGGAGGTAGCCGCGATCGCCGCTTGCTCGAAATCAGCAGATTGCCACCCGGGTGTCGTGTCGATCGCGATCGCGAGGGGGCGCTTGCCGCCTGTCATTTCCAGTTCTCGCGATCGCAATTCCCCATAACGAGCGCTACTGCGCCAGTGAACCAATCGCAACGCATCTCCCCGCCGGTAAGGGCGCAGCGATCGCGTTTCTCCCTGCGCAGCATCTCGATACGAAGTGCGCAGGCGAGTCTGGGACGTTTCGGCTCGCCCTGCTGCCGCTAGCAACAGCGGACACGTCGCCAACGGTACTGAACGTGGATAGACCACAGCCTGTCCGGGAGCAGCCAGCCAACGTCGATACCACCACAGACCGAGTGGTGCCCCCGTCCGTATCCACCAGCCGGCCCATTCGTACACCCCTCTTTGAGGCGCGTTGGCCTGCAATATCAGCAACTGAGATTGCCGAGCCGTCAAGGTCGCAACCGCAGGGACGGTCTCCAACGTCAAGCCTGCAGGCAGATTCGGCCACAGCGAAAATAAAGCGCGATCGCGATCGCCCTGATTCGTAATATCTGTCGAAATGGATATCTTCTCCCCTGCCCTATTCGGGGGGATGGGTAGAGGCTGCACGGTCACGCCCTTCGCGCCCTGTCTGACCCTAATTGCCGCGATCGCCAACAGTGCCCAGCACAAGCCAGCGATCGCGAACAACCAACCCGATAGCGTATTCGTGCCAGCTAAAAAACAAAACAGACCCACTCCCAACGCCACCCAGCCCGCTGTTGAGGGAGCCGCACCGCGACGCTCCAAGGCCACAAGCCACCGTTTCATACCAGTTACCGTCTTATATCAATGAGGTGGACTCACTTCGGACTCAAGCAACTCGTGACAGTAACGTCCACTGCCGTCACGCCAGAAATCATTGGGTCACGGCAGGAACATCGGGCTATTAGTTTGGGACGCGATCGCCCTCGGAGGCAAGCACACGCCAACACGCAATCAGCATCGTTAGCGCCAGCACCAATTTGAGTGCCTCGATCCCCCAGTAGGTTTCTTGCAACGCCATCATGCTTCCCGAAAGCTTCGTGGCCATCTCAACCGTATTGGGTAGAACCTCAAGATTGAGAGCTAGGCCACTAATACGAGGTGTCAGGAGAGTATCGATCCCCGCCACCAGCAAAAGAATTGCCGCAGATATCAAACTCCACGCAGCGGCACGCCCCTGAAAAATCTGCTGTTTCCACGCCACCAGAGCCCCGGTCAGCGCGATCGCGCCCGCTAATAGTTCCAACTGATTAAA
>JBCBTL010000176.1:0-5894 GCA_039818705.1 Cyanobacteria bacterium J06639_1 | reverse complement strand
TGCGTGGCCACCAAAGCGGCAAGGCCCTGCTCGCGGCTGAGGTTTAAGAACGCATCGCGAACAACATCGGCGGTGCCCTGGTCGAGGTTGCCGGTGGGCTCGTCGGCCAGCAGCAAAATGGGAGAGTTCGCGATCGCTCGCGCCAGGCTGGCACGCTGCTGTTCGCCCCCCGACAACTCGCGAGGAAACCGCTTGCGCTTGTCCCACAGTTCGACTAAGTGTAAGGCGGGTTCAACTCGGCGCGCGATCTCTTGAGGTCGCAACCCCTGCGCCCGCAGCACGAAAGCCACATTCTCCGCCACCGTGCGCGTGGGCAACAGTTGATAGTCCTGAAACACCACGCCGATGCGCCGCCGCAGAAGAGCGAGGGGGCGCGATCGCAAGTCGGGAACCATCAGCCCCGCCACCGCCACCGACCCGCGAGTTGGCGTTTCGGCTCCGTAGAGCAAGCGCAACAGCGTTGATTTACCTGCTCCAGAAGAACCAGTTAGGAAGACAAATTCGCGCCGAGCGAGCCGAAAATCAAGATTGCGTAGAACGCAGGTGCGTGCGTCGAAATATTTAACAACCTGCCGCAGTTCCACCATGTAGTCGGTCGCCGCATCGGCGGGCCGGGAACGTTCTGAAACTTCAGATACGCGGGAACGGGCACGCAACACTAGTGAAGAGCCAGGAGACTCGTTTGTAGCAGCACCTGCCAGGGTTTCTAAAGCTTCAGATATGGCATCGGCAGCCGGTGGCGTCGCACTCATCTAAGACTTTTCTCCTCGCACCAACACCTGCAACGCAAACTGCGGTAGAGCCAGCATACGCCGCCAGCGCCAAGGTTCTTGATAGAGGCGGTAGAGCCATTCCAAGTAATACTGGCGCAAGACCCGTGGCGCGCGATTTTTCATCCCCGACCAAACATCGAAACTGCCCCCCACTCCCATCCAGATGGATTTGGGGGCGAGGTGACGGCGATCGCGAATCCAGTATTCCTGGCGCGGGACTCCAGTGCCCACCAAAATCAACTGCGGTTGGAGCTGTTGAATGCGATCGCTCACTTCCACTTCCGATGCTTCAGTCAGAAAGCCGTGGTGGCCGTCGAGGCGCAGGGAAGGATAGCGCTCTCGCCAAGCGGCCAAAGCTCTCGGCAAGACTTCAGGCGTTCCCCCGAGCGCAAACACCGACCATTGCTCTCGGGTTGCCACCTCCAATAACGCTTCTGCTAACTCGATACCGGGGCAGCGTCGGGCAGACATGCCGCGCAACTTCAAGGCCAAGATCACCCCCGCCCCATCGGGAACGAGGATATCGGCTTGTCGCAGGGTCTCGGCAAACTCGCGATCGCGCCGTCCCAGCATTGCCATTTCTGCATTAAACGTAATTGCGTGTGCGCCCTGACCGGTCTCCAGTCGCTCCTGCAGCCACTTCACGTAGGGAAAGCAAGCCCGCTCGTCAGCCACATGCGCGCCTGCGACCACCTCGACGGGAAATCCTAAAATGTTCGGCGATTGAAATTGAGAAGACTCCATTGCACCCTGCACCGCAGCATCTCCACATAGCCGCTCTCTATCCCGTCTATTATTCCAAGCTCTGTTCGCAGCCGCTACCAAGAAAGCCGCCCCGGCGATCGCCCAAACATGCCGAATTCGACCACGAACCGCGTTTGGCTCCTTCACAGCGCGCTCGGAACGAAACTCCTTCGTCCGCAAACTCATTTCCAAAAACTCATCGAAGCGGGTGCTGGGACTCGAACCCAGTTCTCTAGCTTGGAAGGCTAGGGCACAACCCATATACCACACCCGCAGCCGGACATTACTGCCATATGCAAAGCTACCCGAAGCAGGCTGCTTTCAGTAGAGCTGGCTAAACCCAGACTCGAACCTGCGTTATGACTAGAAAAATTTCCTGGAGGAGATGAGGCCGAGGGGGGTCAGCGCTCATCTCCGGAATGTAATTATAGCACCTGATTTTTGTGAAGGGACGGATGTAGAAACCGCAGGTGGACGCGACCCTCTCGGGAGCGAGAGCGAACGAAAATGTGAACGTCCAGTCGCCCCGTGATTTCCTGAGAAAACTTGTGAGGGTGTGTCATAATCCTTATCATAGTTCTTATAAACAGCGCTTTTGCAGCCGTTGGGAGGCTCTTTTAGTAATGGCAGGTACGACTGGCGAACGGCCCTTTGCTGACATCGTGACTAGCGTGCGATATTGGCTCATTCACGGCCTGACGATCCCCATCCTCTTTGTGGCTGGCTGGCTGTTCGTGAGCACGGGTCTGGCCTACGACGCTTTTGGCACCCCTCGCCCCGACGAGTATTTCAGTTCGAGCCGTCAGGAACTTCCCATCGTGGACGATCGCTTTGATGCGGTGAACGACATCTCTGGGATGATCGAATAAATTTTTTTGGCGTTTTGTAAATCCGGCGTTAAACCATGACCAACTCCTCGTTCAATTCGGAAGAACCCGTCTACTACCCCGTATTCACGGTGCGTTGGTTGGCGATTCACACGCTTGGCGTTCCTACGGTGTTCTTCGTAGGGGCGATCGCGGCAATGCAGTTCATTCCCCGGTAAAACCATGGCTGAAAAAAACGATCAGGCGGAAGTCAATCCAAACAGTAGGCCCGTCGAGCTCAACCGCACGTCTCTGTATTTGGGGTTGTTGATTGTCTTCACGACCGCTCTGCTGTTTTCCAGCTACTTTTTGAACTAGCGCTGATTTGATGATTGTTTGGGAGACGTTTTTCACATGACTGGTCAACCGCGCATTCCCCTGTGGGTCGTTGCTTTTATCGTGGGTTCGGGTGCTATTACCGTTCTCGGCCTGTTCTTCTACGGCTCTTACGTGGGAATCGGTTCTGGCGTGTAGAGTTTCGCACTTTTTCGCTTGACTCGCGCCACTCTAAGCGTGAAAAAGCCACCCTCTCGCATGATGAGGGTGGCTTTTCGTCAGCACACAAGGTTGGATATGATATCGAGCCGACCGATTTAGGCTGCGGGCTCGCGCTCGATCCACAAAAACAGAAACACGATCGAGATCGCGGGCAGGACGAGGCCCACAGTCATTACCAAGAAGGGCGGCAAGAAATCAGCGGTCATCGCAGGTCTTCCTTCACAACATGTCGAAACATTGCCCAAACTCTATCACGGCGATCGCCTCGAACTCGGCACGGGCAATCGAGCTTAACGTTTCGTCGAGTTTGGCTTGTATTCAGGAAATTGCTCGGGATAGCGATCGATAATGTCTTGGCGGCGAAAGCAGGTGAGGGCGTGGTCGTTCACAAGTCCGGTGGCCTGCATGTGGGCGTAGCAAATGGTGGAGCCGACGAATTTGAACCCGCGTCGCTTGAGGTCTTTGCTGAGGGCGTCGGACTCGGGTGAAGTCGCGGGATAGTCTTCTAGCGTTCGCAGGGTATTAACGACGGGTTGGCGATCGACGAACTGCCAGATGTACTCGACGAAGCTGCCGAATTCATCTCGAACATCCAAGAAAAGGCGGGCGTTGGAGATGGCCGAAGCCACTTTGAGGCGGTTGCGGACGATGCCGGGATTTTGCAAGAGCGATCGCCGCTTCTTGTCGTCGTAGCGAGCCACTTTTTCGGGGTCGAAATTGTCGAAAGCCTGTCGATAAGCGTCGCGCTTTTTGAGAATGGTGTACCAGCTCAGTCCAGCTTGAGCGGATTCGAGGGTAAGAAATTCAAACATGAGGCGATCGTCGAAGACGGGGACGCCCCATTCGAGATCGTGGTAAGCCACGTAGTCGGGCTTGCTGAGATCGACCCACGGGCAGCGGGGGCGATCGTCAAGGAGTTCAGAGGGAGAGGCGATCGCCACGTTACTCATCCCAGTTCGGCTGCTTTTAATTTCATGGTTTTGAAGATGTTGTGGAAGCCATTCGCACGCGAGGGGGTGAGGCTAACTTGCAAGCCCGTATCTTTAATGAAATCGGGTTCGATATCGGCAATTTCGTGGGTGGCGAGTCCTTGAAAACCTCGAATTAAGAATGCGACGAGTCCTTTGGTTAGTTGAGAATCGGAGTCTCCGGTAAAGTGAACTTTGCCATCGACTAATTCAGCCGTAACGTAGACATTGGACGCACATCCGGGCACTTTGTTTTCTGGAATTTTGGCAGAGTCGGGCTGGTCGTCTAGCTTCTTTGCCAGCCAGAGAAGTTGCTCGTAGCGCTGTTTGTTGGAAGCAGCTTTTTGGAAGCGGCTCACCAATTTTTTCAATGACTCGGGCAAAGATGCGGTGGACATGAGGAGTTCGGCACGGGGCATTTGTCTGTAAATCATTGTAACGGCGATCGCCAGACGCACGAGACGGGAGTGAGTGGCGTTCGTGGCAGCGTTGCAGGTGCTACACGCGGCGGATTCGAACTATTGCAACAGGTCGCTAGCTTGCCAGATATGCAGAATTGATTTGTCCCGGCCGGACGTTCCGGCGATCGCTTTGCCGTTGGGATGAAGCGTGAGATTATCTCTCGGTCGTGTTTGGAGGGGCGGAATGTTGGCTCTCCACTGCCACAAACGCGAAATTTCCGAGTAGTCGAGCACGAGGGTCTGACCGTCAGGAGAAAAGTCGAGGCCACTGACCCCTACGGCTCGCTCGGTGAGGGTTTTTATCGGCGTGTAGTTGCTCAAATTCCAGATTTTAATCGCGCCTTTGAGTCGGGTGTCTTCTTCGCTCGTGCGGGGTTCGCGTCCGCTGCTGGCCAGATAGTTTCCATCGGGGCTCACTGCGAGGGCAAACACTTCGGAGTCGTGAGCGAAAAAACGGTGCAGGCGTTCCCGACGGGTGATATCCCAAATGTCGATCGCGCCATCCGCTTGGCCTATAAAGAGTCTTTGCCCTTCAGGACTGAAGGCGAGCGATCGCACGACGACGTTGAGGTCGATTTGAGCTGAAACCGTTCCTTTGATATCTTTCACGGTAATTTTGTATGGCGATTTCCCCGAAGCACTCGGTCGCAGGATGCGTTCGACTGCCGCCATCCATTTGCCATTGGCAGATACCGCAATCTCGTCAATTTTGGACGCGCGCGCGACGGGAGGGACGTACCAAAGTCGCTGACCCGTGGCGGCATTCCAGACTTCAAACGAGGCGGAGTCCATACCGATCGCCACGATGGGTTCCTGCTTGGCGATCGCCCACGAACGAATTTCGCTGGAGGTTGGCAACGAACGCAGAAGAGTCTTATTAGCGACATCCCATACGCGAACGAACCCTCCTTCAGAAATGCTGATGAGGCGATCGCCCCCGGGGAAATAATGCATGCCGCGAATTTGCCAGTCGCGGGTTAGCCGAATGGGGACGGGATCTTCTTGACTGCTGAGCGAGGCTACATCGAATAATTGAAATCCGGCGGTGACAAACTGCTGCCGATCTGGGGTCATGCCAACGGCAGAAGAAAAGGCATTGAGATCTGAAATTTCGGTCGTACTTCCGGTCTGCAGATTCCACAGCCGAGATGTTTCCGCGTTACCGAGGATGTAGGCAAAGCGGCTGTCTGAAGTGAAGTCTAGGTAGTGCAATATGCCTTGCCAAGCATAGCGATCGAGCGATCGCTGACGTTGGCCATCTTCGAGCCTCCACAGGTGAGCAGAGGGCTGTTGGCCGATCGCGACGAGGGATTGGCTGTCTGGAGTGATGGCGATCGCACCCATCGTCTCAACAGGCTCGGTCAACGTGTAGGCTCGCTTGCGGGTTTCGACGTTCCAAACTGCAATTGTGCGGTTCGTTCCTGCACTGGCGAGCCAGCGTCCGTCGGGAGAGATGGCTAAATCTTGGATGCGAGTCTGTTCGGAATCGATCGCTTCGAGTTCTTCGCCCGTGCGCGCGTCCCAAAACACGATGTTGCCGCCGAATCCCGCGCTGACGAGGATAGAGCGATCGGCACTCGCGAC
>JBCBTL010000175.1:0-5916 GCA_039818705.1 Cyanobacteria bacterium J06639_1 | reverse complement strand
CTCATCGTAAGCCGCTTGACTCTGAGCCATGCCGCAGCGGTACACGCCGTTATTGATAGCTTCATAAATGCGTTCGTTCCAGCGATCGATCTCAGCCTGTATCTCAGACGGGTACAAATCCAGGTTGGGATGGCGGGCGAACTCGTCAAATTCAGAGTTCAGAATGACAATAATCTCGGAGCTTTCGTTGTTGACGATCGCCCCTGTTTGCGAGTCCCACAACACGGGTACGGTAGCGCGGCCGCGATAGCCCGGATGACACTGCCGATAGAACTGAGCCAGCGTGTCGCAGCCCTGGTGCGTTTCGTCGAAAATCCAGCCTCCCGACGAAGCCGAGGCGGAAAGCAACACGACTGAAACCGCGTCGTCTAAGCCTTTGAGCGATCGCACCAGCAGCGTTCGATGTGCCCACGGACAGCTTTTTCCCACGTAAAGTCGGTACCGACCCGACGCAGCAGGATAGGGAGTTGCGCCCGCGCGACTGATGCGATTGCGAAATTGACTGTCAGGCCGCACGTAGGCTCCCTCGCGATCGGACGGAGCCAGTTGTGCCATCATCACGCGCCACATTGTTGTCCAGACCGCTCGCACGGCGGCAATGGACAGTTTGGGAGGGAGCGATCGCCCGGACGCAGACTTCACGGCACTCAGACTTCGCAAGGGTTAGATCGACTGATTGGCACGCACTTTCAGGTTGAGCAGGCGCGGCCATCCCTGCGGCTGGGTGTAGGCCAGCTCTTGCAGGTCGAGCGGAGGAGTCGGCTCGACCGAGATGTAGAGGCGCTTGGGATCTTGGGCGAATTGCTTGACCTGGGCGATCGCCTCAGTCGTAGCGGGATCGCTCAAGCCCATCAAGGCTGAAAGGCGATCGAGAGAGCTGGCAGCAAGCTGTTTGGTTTCATCGACTGAGATGTCGTTCTCCGCCGCAAACGCCTCGTAAATGCGGGGGATGAGCGAATCATCGCGATAGGACACGTCGGCATGGCGCAGACGCGCCGACTCGAAGAGGCTGGAGGCCGCAGGTGCATCCCAAGAGGTCGGCAGCTCGATGTCGTTTATGCTGAAGCTAGTCTCGATCTGACCGACCCCATCGACTTGATATCGGGTAAAACTCTCTAGCGTTCTGGCCTGCTCGTCAGCCCGATACTGAAATTCCAGCGTGCCGAACAGCTCGCCAAAGCCCAGCACTTGCAGCCCTTCATCCCACTCGTTCTGATCGATTTCGATATTTTCTAACGTAACGTGGAGGTGGCGAGGGACTTCATTATCAACATCGACATCTCGCAAGCTCATGCGCTCGATCGTGTAGTTGTAGTCGAGGCTGCTATCGTCCACTTCGATGTCGTAAATGTCGGCAGCATTGCCCCAAAAAGGCGCGTCCACTTTGCGATAGGTCACGTCCACCGATGCGGGTAGCTCGGCGATCGCCTCATCGATTTCTTTACGAATGACGTTCCCCTTTACCGTCTTAACGCCGTAGTAGCCGCCAACTGCCAGCATCCCGATCGCGATGACGGCTGCGCCAATCCGTTTGCTTGCCATAGTGCCTTCCGTAAATGCGATGTCCCTACAGTGTAGGACGTGGTTTTTGGAGCAGAAGTGCCGCGATCTCCAGGATCTTCACCTGGAGGGGATTAGAGCTACGGCAAACGCGGGTGGCGATGCAGGATGTCTAGCTCCGCAGCGGTGTCAGCGAAGACGCGGACGTATGCCAGTTGACTCTCTCGGGTGGGTTCGCGATGGCGAAACACGAACTCGCTCGCATCCGCTAGATCGTCGAGGCCGAACAGATTGAGCGCGATCTCGGCCACGAGCCAAACGAGCAGTCTCACGACTAGTCTGTGCCAACGATTTCTCATGCCCCGCGCCCTCCGCGATCTCCTACGACATTAACTCATACTCATTACGACTTCTATATCGTACTCGGAGCGAGTATGAGTTGTCGAGAGGTCACGGATCGCTCAGGTGATGACTACAATGGGGTCGAATTTTCCAGTAAGCGCATTTTTTTGCGTCGAGATGGCGAGCGGGTATGGCGGGAAGCGAGCGATCGGTGTCATGTCTGGATAGACTGCGCCCTCTACTGCGGGCGATTTTTCGGTCGGCCACCACGCGACGACTGACCGAACAGGAAAAGCAGCTCAATATCGTTCGGATCAACGAACATCGTCAGTACCTTGGCGATCTCTATCACCTGCTGCTGACGATTTCGTGGCAGGGGTTTTTGCTGCTCGTCCTGTTGCTGTATCTCGTCGGCAATGTCATCTTTGCCGGACTGTACTTATTGGGTGGAGATTCCATCGCGAATGCCGAGCCGGGATCGTTCGGCGATGCTTTCTTTTTCAGCGTGCAAACGATGGCTTCGCTGGGATATGGAGCCATGTATCCGCAAACCACCTACGCCGACATGATCGTGACTCTAGAGTCACTGGTGGGGTTGTTGGGAATGGCAACGGGTACGGGCTTGATGTTCGCTCGCATCGCTCGTCCGACGGCGCGGGTGATGTTCAGTCGAGTTGCGGTGATTGCTCAGTACGACGGCGTGCCCACCCTGATGTTTCGGACGGCCAATCAGCGTCGCAATCAAATCATCGAAGCTCAAATTACGGTCACGCTGATTCGCAACGAGCGGACGCGAGAAGGGATTGCCATGCGACGGCTATACCCTTTAACCCTGGTGCGATCGCAGACCCCCGCTTTCGCCTTGCCGTGGATGGTCATGCACCCGATCGATCGCAATAGCCCTCTGTTCGGCCTCGACCAAATTGACTGGATCGAACGCGAGATTGTCTTAGTGGTCGGCCTAACTGGGTTGGACGAAACGTTCTCGCAAACTATCCATGCCCGCCACGTCTATCAGCCACTCGATATCATCCGAGACGCTTGTTTCGTCGATATTATGACTTCGCTACCCAACGGTTGCCGTCTGATCGACTATCGCCTCTTTCACGAGTTCGAGCCCGTCCCCGAGCGATCGCTAGCATCTTCATCGGGGCGAACGGCTGATTAGCGTCCCACGGCTCGGTCAGGCTGAAGTTCTGGTATAGACTACGGCAAGCCGTCAGGGTTTGTCTCGTGTATCTCCGATCGCTCCACCTGCGCTACTTTCGCAATTATGTCGATCAGGCGATCGCCCTCAGCGCTCCAAAAACGATTTTGGTGGGGGATAACGCTCAAGGCAAAACCAATGTTTTAGAAGCCGTCGAAATTCTGGCAACGCTAAAGTCCCATCGGGCGAATCGCGATCGCGAATTAGTTCACAATCAAGCAGCTCGGGGGGCAATTTCGGCTGAGATCGAACGGCTGGGCACGTCGCACGAATTGCAGGTGGAATTGCGATCGCAGGGACGACGTACCGTGCGGGCGGACAGTCAGGTGATGCGGCGGCGGGTCGATTTTCTCGGGCAAGTGAATGCCGTCTCGTTTTCAAGTCAGGACTTGGATTTGGTTCGGGGTGGCCCTGGAGAACGGCGAACTTGGCTCGACGGGATTCTCGTACAGCTCGAACCGGTTTATGCGGACATCCTCGACCAGTACAAGCAGGTTTTACGGCAGCGGAATGCCCTGATTAAGGCGCAGTTCGATCGCGCTGGCGAGGCTGCCGATTTAACCGCGTGGGACGGGCAACTAGTGGCGGCTGGAACGCGAGTGATGCGGCGGCGCGCCCGATTGTTGGAGCGGTTGCAGCCGCTTGCGTCACAGTGGCATCAGAAAATTAGCGGCGATCGCGAAGTTCTCGACCTCACGTACCAGCCTCAAGTCCCTCTGACAGATGTTCGAGCCGACATCCAGGCGATTCAAACAACATTTTGGGACGAAATTCAGATAAAAAGTGCTGCGGAGCGCGCGCGCGGCACGTCTTTGGTCGGCCCCCATCGCGATGAAGTGAACTTGAGCATCGACGGCATTCCCGCCCGCGAATACGGCTCGCAAGGTCAGCAGCGAACGCTAGTTTTAGCCCTCAAACTGGCTGAAGTGGAGCTAATCGAACAGGTGATAAAGGACGAGCCATTGCTATTGCTAGACGACGTATTGGCCGAACTCGATTTACACCGTCAGAATCAACTGCTGGACGCGATCGCCGATAAAATTCAAACTCTCGTCACGACCACTCACCTCGGCACGTTTGACGCTCGCTGGCTCAACTCCGCCCAGATTTTCAACGTTGAATCCGGGCATCTCTCAGCCGCAGACATTCCGACCCATTTATTGAGAGTCTAGAGAGAGTTTTCCAGCATCTAAACGCCATTTTGTATCGGCGATCGCGTCAAAGGTTTCTGGGTCGTGGGTGACCACTAAAATCGACCAGTGCTGCTTGAGTTTTGCCAGTAAATCAATGACTTGTTGGCGCACCGACCAATCTAATCCGGCGGTGGGTTCGTCGAGCAATAACAAAAAGGGACTGCGGACGAGTTGGACGGCTAGGGATAACCGTCGCTGTTGACCGCCGCTGAGTTGGAGAGGCGATCGCCCTAGGGGAATCTTTTCGAGGCCAACTTGTTCGAGCGATCGCGTGATGTCTGCTTCGCGAAGTTCGGGATGGCCGACACGCAGTTCGTCGTACACGCTAAAGCTACAAAAATGGCGCTCGGGAAACTGAAAGACCAGTCCGGCTAAACGTCGCAAGTGATGGGATTTGAGTGGGCGATCGTTCCAGGCAATTTGGCCGCTGGTGGGCTTAGCCAAGCCGGACAAAATTTCTAGTAACGTGGTTTTCCCCGCGCCGCTCGATCCCACGATCGCCCCCAGTTGATTGGGTGCGAGCTGCATGGACACGTCTTGCAAAATGGGGGCGTTTGCCGCCGCCGGGTGATAGCAAACTCGATCGACGATCTCAACCCGCAAATTGCCGCCCACGCCCGCGATCTGCTGCTCGATGCGGGCGCGCTCGATGCCTTTACCCAGCCCGTCACCATGAAACAAGGGCGACCCGGCGTGCTGATGACGGCGATCTGTCCGCTGGAGCTAACCGAGCAGTGTGAAGCAATTCTGTTTGCCGAAACGACGACGCTAGGCATTCGGCGTTCCCAGCAGCAGCGATCGGTACTCGCCCGCGAATTCGTCCGAGTGACAACGCCCTACGGAGCGGTCTCGCTCAAAGTGGCGCGACGGCAGGGACGCATCGTTAACGTGCAGCCCGAATTTCGCGATTGCGTGGCGATCGCCCGCCAGCACGACCTGCCCGTGCGCGAGGTGTGGCTGGCCGCCCAAGCGGCGTGGGCGAGCGATCGCCGTTCGGAGTCTTAACCCCCCGCCAATTTCCGCTGGACGGAATCTCGCTCCCGCGTCATCTGCTTGACGATGTTGGCGGGCAGCAGTTCAGACTGGGCGAGGGCGCGATTGAAATACTCCAAACTTTGTGGGTAATCATCCACGCGACGCAACAGTTGGGCTTTGAGGTAGTACAGCTCGGGGTTGTCGCAGGCGATCGCGATCGCCTCATCCACTACGGCTAGAGCTTCGCGATCGCGATCTAGATCTCGCAAGGTCAGCGCCCGTCCGCGATAGGCGAGATAAGCGGGGGCAGCGCGATCGAACTGAGCTAGTGCCTTATCCCGCCGCGTCAACAACAAGTCCATGTACCCGTTCACCAAGTTCAGTTCTGGGTCGTCGGGATCGACTTTATTGGCGGCGCTAATGGAGGCGAAAAGTTGAGTGAGAGTGGGCAACGCGCGGGGCAAGCCGACCGTAACGCCATCTTGCAGGACGCGATGGGCGGCGACCAAGCCGTGACCCACCCCTTCGTAAAGATTGCCGCGCAGGGGATCGGTGGGTTTGAGTGCCTTTGCAACTTCCAGGGTTTTATTGGCCATGGCTTCAACTTCCGTCAAGTTGCCCTCTTGGTAGGCCACCGAGGCCAACAGAGCGTACACGATCGGCTCGTTCGGTTCGGCAGCGCGCGCCGTTTCGAGCAAA
>JBCBTL010000174.1:0-3301 GCA_039818705.1 Cyanobacteria bacterium J06639_1 | reverse complement strand
ATGGCTCGAATGCGCTGCGATACAGGTTCTAGCTTCGGCGGACGCGGATAGTCCCACACGGATTCTTGGCCGGGGCCGGGTTCGATACGACGAGAAAACATCAGTTATTTCATCCAAACGTCGAGCGATCGCGCGCGGGGCGTATTGCCAGAATACTCGCATGCCCGTGCGTCTCAACACCGCATTTCCGTACCTCAGTCAGGTAGGATTGGGCGAACTTCGATCGCTCAATATGTGTGGGGAAAAGATGATGCGCCGATGCAATCGCTCGTTTGCAACCGTCAGCTTGCTCGTCGCTACGGGGGTGGCTATAGCCAGTTGTGGTACGGAAGATTCGCTTACGGCAGTCGCCCCAGATCGTTCCACCACAGCATCTTCAACGACATCATCATCAGCATCTAACTCTTCGGTGTCACTCTTATTCGAGAACAATCCCGCCGAGACAACTCTTGTCGATACAGCTCTGTTTCTGGCCGTGTTGAACCTGCCCGATGCTGAGATTACCTCAGACACCTCTGCTACCGCTGCTGCCGCTCTTTTAGGCGATCCGGATGCCCTACCCACGGTCAATCCAGCCATCACGCCATCCAGCACGATCGGACTGATGGATTTCGTCCAGCCCGTGCCGGGACTCGATCTGAGCGATGGTGCTGCCATCCTCGCAGCCTCTCAGCAAACCCAGACCGACGCAGACGGCTTGATTGCGGACATCAACGCACTGCTCGGAACGCCAGGGGAAACGCGATCGCTGGCACGCCTTCCCGGAGAAGATTTACCAGTCGATAATGCCGATAACCTTGAATTTATCGATCTACCAACCACAGTCTCGATTTTTGACATTGCTAGTGGCGTTCCGATCCCAGGAGAGATTTCGCTGACCGTTGAGCCGAACCTCGCCCCCGTGACCACCGTGCTAGTAGAAGTCACGGCCGCAGACAATCCCAATGACAATCTCTTTAGCAACCCTATTCCAGCAACTGAACTAAGCGCAGAGTTCGAATGTTCTCTGGCGGAAACGAACTGCACGGTGCCTGCAAATGACGCTTTGGGGGGGCTTGGCGGCTTTATTCCTGGTGCAGGCAACTATAACGTCACTGTGTCCATCATCGATGCAAGAAACGGCATTATCGATGAAGAAGTCCAGGCAGTGACCCTGACTCCGTAGCCTGCTTGCCAGAGCGTGTCTTACACCATCGCCAAACCCGTCCAGACAACCCACCCGTCAGCCGCAATCAAAAGCAACGTGAACGCCAGCAAAATTGAGTACATCCACGGCTGAGCCAGCGGACGCACGGCTGAAGTATCGATGTTCGTGCGCTGCTGCACGATCTGCATCAGTTGCTTGAAACCTGCAATGCGCATGGGCACGAGGTAAGCGCGATCGCTCTCCGTCACGAGGTAATACACCAAGCCCCCTTGTCCGGTGGAGCGGGCTTTCATCTCGCGCACCTCCTGCCATTCCAGCGACCAGCCCGATCGCAACCACGTCGGCACCCAGCCAGGATAGGTGACTTGCAGGTCTTGCTCGGTGACCACGACTCGCTCGCTCAGCACGCCAAATAGCACGACTCCGCCGAGGGCGATCGCGATCGCCAATCCGATCGGGGGCGTGGGAGCTTCAGTGACTTGAGAGAGCAGGGGCAGCGGCACGGTCAACCCCAAATACAAAGCCAAAACCGTCCAGCGGATGAGCGGCGATAGATAATACGTGGCGCGTTCGGGAAGCTGCGCAGACTGAGTTTCGGACACGGGCGTTCGGGAGCGATTACGCTTTTACTGTAAAGATATTTTGCGATCGCGTCATCCCACCTCTGGGTCTTCATCGCTGGCGGGGGGCATGGCGGCAATCAACGCATCCAGCACCCGACTGACGCGGGTCAAGCGCAATCCTCGATCTTGCAAAATCTGGACGTTCGGGACGATCGCGTGTCTGAATCCCAGTTTGGATGCTTCTTTGAGTCGTTGCTCCAGTTGCGACACCGCGCGCACTTGACCGCCTAAGCCCACTTCCCCAATCAAAACAGTGAACGGGTCGATAACGCGATCGCGAAAACTCGCCGCCACCGCCACGGCAACGCCCAAATCAGCCGCCGGTTCGGCCACGTTCATCCCGCCAGCCGAGGCGATGTAGGCATCTAATTTCGAGAGCGGAATGCCAACTCGCTTCTCTAAAACTGCCAAAATTTGCAAAAACCGACTGGTTTCAATCCCCGTCGTCGATCGCCGGGGCGAGCTGTAGCTGGTCGCACTCACTAACGCCTGAACTTCTACCACCAGTGGGCGCGTGCCTTCACAAGCAACGATCGTCGCCGTTCCGGGAGCGACTTCGCTGCGGGCAGAAATGAATAACTCCGACGGATTTTCGACTTCGGTCAACCCGCGATCGCCCATGTCGAAAATGCCCACTTCTTGCGTTGCGCCGAAGCGATTTTTCACTGAACGCAGTAGCCGATAGGTCTGAAAGCGATCGCCCTCGAAATACAACACGGTATCGACCAAATGCTCTAACACTTTGGGGCCAGCGATCGCGCCATCTTTGGTAACGTGGCCGACAATTAGCAAGCTGGTATTTTGTCGTTTCGCCGCTCTCATCAGCGCTCCAGTACACTCGCGCACCTGCGACACTGACCCCGGCGCAGAACTTAAATCCGCCCAAAAAATAGCCTGAATGCTATCGATAACAGCGACATGAGGTTGGAGTGCAGCTAACTCTTGCAAAATGGCATCCAAGTCGGTCTCGGGTAAGACGTACAGGCGATCGCAGTTGGCTTCTAACCGACTCGCCCTCAGCTTGACCTGCTGCGCCGATTCTTCCGCACAGACGTAGAGCATCGTGCGATCGCGAGCCATGCGGTTCGAGGCTTGCAACAAGAGGGTTGATTTGCCCACGCCCGGATCGCCTCCCACGAGGACCAGCGACCCCGGCACGATACCGCCCCCCAACACGCGATCGAGTTCCCCAAAACCCGAACTCAACCGCTCCAAACGATCCTGCTCGATCGCCTGCATCGCCATCGCTGCTCTGGGCTGGCCGGGAGCGCTGGAGTGCCGCACCTGGCGTTCGACTCGTCGCTCCAGCCCCACGCTCGTGCGCGCGTTGGCAGGAGTGGCGCTAGTGGAGACCTGCTCGACCAAGCTGTTCCAGGCTCCGCAAGCCGTGCAGCGACCTAAATACTTGGCAAAGCGATCGCCACACTCGCTACACACCCATTCTGTTTTCGATTTCGCCATGTCTTCGGATTCGCTACATCAATCTCTCGCGATTGGATGGGTTCAGAGGATTTGAAAATATCGGCTCTAG
>JBCBTL010000173.1:0-5968 GCA_039818705.1 Cyanobacteria bacterium J06639_1 | reverse complement strand
ATTCAAGCCGATGCACTAACCCTCTCCCCGCCAACGCTTCCAGAGCTCGGTAAACGGTTGGCGGCGCGATTTTTGGGTTAACCTGACGTAACTCACCGATCACGTCATAGGCAGACAGCGGGTCGTGATGACGGCGCAAAACCGCCAACACCTGCGACTGCGTTTTTTGCGATCGCTTGCTCATACATACCTCGCCATTCGCACGACGAACAGCATTGTGTAAAGTTATAATATAACAAAAATATTGGATGTCAATCGCCTAGGCTTTGCAGTCCATAAAGATAAGTTCGGTAACGACCCCTGTTACTGGATGCTCACTCCCCCCAGGACGTTGACATCGAATACGAATTCAATGTCGATCCGCTCTCCCTTGTAAGCATTCGGCAGTGTCTCGAAGGGAACGGCCTGGCGAATCGCCTCCAACGCGGCCTGGTCTACCAGCTCATTCCCCGAACTGCGGGACAACCTTAACTCAGAGAGTTCGCCGTTACGCCCCACCGAAAATAGAGCGACTGTCCGTCGCGAACTCTGCGAACTGCCAGGAATCCAGAACCGCTCCACTTTGCGTTTGAGGCGTTCCATGTAGGGGCCCCAGTCGATATCCACCCGAGCCGCAACGCTGGGAGCGCCCGGCGCAGACTGCGTCGGATTGATGAGACTTTCTGTGGACGTTCCTCCCGAACCGGTGCTGCTTGCCGCAATCGGCCCCCCCAGTTGAGAGGCTGCTGACGGGCGTTGTCGAGGCTGAGAGGATGCCGTTGGCTCTTGCTGTGACGGGGTTGAGGGCAGGGGTGGCAGTTGAGAGGGATCGGAAGCGCGCTGCTGAGGTAAAGCCGCGACCTGAGGCAGTGAAGGCGCGGGGGCGGCTTCGGGCAAAGGAGGCAGCTCAGAGGGGCGCGTCGCTGGGGGTGCCTGGGACACCGGCGGCGGCAACGGCGGCAACGTTAGTAGGGGACGCGGCGTAGCAACGGGGGGCAGCGTCGGCGGCGGTTCCTGAGAAATGGGGGGCAATGTGACCTGAGGACGCGGTGTAGCAGGAATAGGCGTAGGCACCGGTGGGGGTGCCGCCGCAATCTGGGTCGGACGCGCTTCGGGACGAGTCAAGCGCTCGAACGTGGGTGTTGGAACGATTTCGGGAGTGGGCCTGGGTTCGGGCGGTAGCGTAGGTCTCGGGGTCGCCAGCGCGATCGCCTCTTCGCGCACGGGATCGGGCTCCGGCTGAGGCTGTTCCACAGGGGGCGGGGGCGGTTCGGGTTGAGGCGGTTCCTGTACGACCGGCTCGGGTTCGGGCGGCGGCGGCGGCTCCGGGCGCGCGATGGGTTCGGGCGGCGGCGGCGGGGGTTCCGGGCGCGTAATGGGTTCGGGTAAAGGTGGAGGGGGCGCGATCGGACGGGGGGGCGTAACGGCGACGGGTTCGGGTGGCGGCGGCGGGGCAGCCTCAACGGGGCGCGGATCGGGGGCGGGAGCCGGGGGGGGGGGGGCAGAGGCTCGACGGCTTGCTGTTGAGGAGCAGGTTCTGCCTCTTGCGGTGCAGAGGGACGACCGGCGGACGGGTCTTCTTCGGGACGAGCCTCGCCGCTGTCTACCGAATTGGCGTTGGCTTGCAGATCGACTTCCTCAGGAGGAGCGAGATCGGATGGATCGACAATCGTAAACGTGACAAGATCCGGCTCGGGTTCGGGCACCTCGCACAGGAAAAATAACATCTCGCGCAAAATCGGCAGGCGGCAGGGAAACGCGAGGAACGGGATGAAAACGTGCAGCATTGCCGAAACAGCTAGCCAAATCGCCAGCATTTTGGTCTTGCTGCGTTCTTCCTGTCTGCGTCGTTCGGCTAACGAACTCATGCTGCTTCTACGCCTCTACCCAGGGGGTCACGCTCGTTATAACACCCCACCCATGCCCCACTATTGCGCCTATCCGCAAGTCTGACCACTACCGAATAGTCGAGTTGGAGCCGAAGCCGACGAGCCGAATTTCGGCTGTGCGAGACAGCACGCAAAAATAGCTAACGACCGAATGCAGTTAGTCGCAACGATTCAGTTGGGTTGAAATGCGGACGGAGAGACTCGAACTCTCACAGATTGCTCCGCTAGATCCTAAGTCTAGTGCGTCTACCAATTCCGCCACGTCCGCATGGCGCGATCGCCCACCTACTCTAGCACGCGCTAACCGTAGACTCGCGCCCAGACTTGAGGGACGATCGCCGGGCTGATTCGCGATCGCGCTAGTCCAAAAATGCTTCGATCGCTTGAGAAGCCAACTCGGCCAAACTGACCCCTTTTGACTGGGCTTCGGCTTTGAGACGCTCGTACGCGGTCTGGCGAATTTGGACGGATTTGCTGGTGCGTTTGGGGCGTTTCTTCGGGGTCGGAGCGTCCAGTTCGGTCGCTTCCAGCGCGCGCAGATAGTCGAAGCCGACGCGATCGCAGTAATCGCCGAAGCTTTCTGAAGGCCGCCGCACCCGCTTGAAGTCTTGCAGCATCGGCAGCAAGAACGTTGTCAGCGAGTCGATGTGAACCTTTTCAGCAAAAGTACGCGCGAGGCGATCGTTGCGCGGACTACCCCCCAACCACACCTGATAGTGACCGGGACTGTTGCCGACTAGCCCCAACTCGGCCATGTAGGGACGCGCGCACCCGTTCGGGCACCCCGTCATCCGAATTTGAAACGCCTCGTCAGCCAACTCAAGTTGATACAGCAATTTCTCGATGCGCTCTACGACGCTACCGATGACCCGCTCCGACTCAGTTTGCGCTAGGCCGCAAGTGGGCAGTGCCGGACAAGCCATGGAAATCCGGGTCATGGACGAGACGCGCTCGATCGGCGCGATGCCGTGGCGCTTCAGCGTATCGTCGATATCTGCGCGCCAGCCTGGTTCGATGTCGGCCAGGATGACATTTTGCTGAGGCGTGAGGTGCATGGGCAGTTCGTAGCGCTCCACCAGCGTTTTCAACGCGGTTTTGAGCTGGAACGAGCCGTCGTCTTTAATGCGACCGTTTTCGATGGAAATGCCCAGGAACCACTTGCCGTCTCCCTGCTCGTGCCAGCCTAGGTAATCTTCGTATTTGAATGCGGGCATCGGACGACAGGGGGCAATGTCACCCCCAAAGTAGTCTTCGACCACCTGCTTGAATTTCTCGATGCCCCAGTCGTTCACCAGATATTTCATGCGGGCGTGGCGACGATCGCTGCGATCGCCGTGGTCGCGCTGCACGGCCACGATCGCCTGGGCGAGGTCGTAAACGCGATCGACCGGGACGAACCCGAGTTCTTTGGCGATCAGCGGGAAGGTCTGTTCTTTCTTGTGGGTGCGACCCATACCGCCCCCCACGAGCACGTTGAACCCTTCCAGCTCGTCGCGATCGTTGGTGATGACGACAAATCCCAAATCCTGCGTGTAGATATCGACCGAGTTGTCGCCCGGAACGGTGATGGCGGACTTGAACTTGCGCGGCAGATAGTGGGTGCCCAACAGCGGTTCTTTGCCGTCCACGCGCACGCCAGAGCCACCGATCGTCTCGCGAGCCGCTTTCACGTCAGGTGCAATCTCGGGCAAAGGGACAGTTTCGCCGTCCACCCAGATGTCGTAGTAAGACGACGTGTGGGGCAATAGCAGATCGGCAATTTTGACCGCGTACTCGTGGGCGTAAACGTATGCAGGGCGATCGCGATAGGGAGCCGCTGGTGCCATGATGTTGCGCTCGACATCGCCACAGGCAGCCAGCGTGGACTGCATGGAACGGACGATCGTGCCCACCACCGTTTTGAGATTGGCCTTGAGAATGCCGTGCAGTTGGAATGCCTGGCGCGTGGTCACCCGCAGGTTGCCGTAGCCGTAGTCGTCAGCGAGGCGATCGAGGGTTAGGTACAAATCGGGCGGCACGACCCCGGCGGTCTGGCGCGTCCGCAGCATCATGCGAAAGTCTCGTTCGAGTCCGGCTTGCCGTCGTTCTTGCCGAATGTCGCGGTTGTCCTGCTGATACGCCCCGTGAAACTTCAGCACCTGAATTGCAGGCTCGGAGAAATGAGTGGTATCTTGCGCCAGCTCGGTGGCGAGGGGTTCGCGCAGGTAATCGCTGTTCTCTTTGATGACCTCGACTTTAGACGGGCCTTTGACCTTGGACTGCACCACGGGAGGAAACTCCGGTATTCCGATCGGTTTTTGGGGATTTACTGCCATGCTATCACTGCGCTACTGGCAGAAAAGTCTTTGACAGGATTGTCAATACCCCATTGTGAATCCGTTCGTTCCAACTGATGGCGATCGCTTCAGATCTTTAAGCAGTTGCAAGCTGCGGTTCGGTGGCTGCTGCCGGAGTCGCAGAGTGGGAAACCTCTGTCTGCGGCTTCGATGTCACTGAGATCGGTTTCATGGCTCGGGCCGTTTGATGCAGCCACCACTGTGGCGTGACTCGGATGGCCTCGAAGCCCGTTGCGCGCAGCCAGTCGGATACGTTCCCCGCGCCGTATTCGCGGATGTAGGGCTCGGCAAAAATATCGTTGAGCCAATCTACCTGTCTGAGCAGGGGTTGATTGCCATCCAGAATGACAATCTCGCCGCCGTCTTGCAGCAGCCGGAAGCTTTCCGTCAAGATTTGAGCCGCGATCGCCTTCGGCGTTTCGTGAAGCACTAGCGCGATCGCGATCAGGTCGAACGAGGCGTCGGGAAACGAGGTTTGCATTGCATTGCCGTGCAGCCAAGTGACGGGAAGATGCATTTTTTGAGATTTTTGTGCTGCCACCACCAGCATGTGGGGCGATAAATCCAGCCCGTACACCGCCGCGCTGGGAAACGCTTGCTTCAGCATCAAGGTTGTAGACCCCGTGCCGCAGCCCAAGTCGAGAATGCGACGCGGTTTGCTCTGGATTTGCGCGATCGCCGTTTGCCTGACCCACTCTTCATGAGGCGGGAGGGCGTATTGAGTCACAGGGTCATAGGTGACGGCGGCTCCCGGACTGAGATAGCCCCCTTCAACGCCGTGAAAGTCGGTATCGCGGTAGTAGTCGGGGTAGGCGAGAGCAGGATTGCGCAGGCGATCGCATTCTTTGTCCCAGTCCAAGTCGCGATACGGCTGGCTCAGTGCATCGCGATCGAGGGGGAGTGCCTTCATCACGGGCAGGATGAAGCGATCGAACAGGGAATCTGGCGGGGTAGTCATGCAACACTCTGCGAGATGCGAACACTTGCGTCTCGTCAATCCTAGAGCGTGAGACTGAGAAGGATGACAAGGCAAAACCCATTTAGGGGCTACTGAAGTCTCATGCTGAACTTATCCAGACCCTAAAAAGAAAAACTCGAACAAAACCCTCGTACTTGCCCAAGGATTGAGACGTTTGGAGACAAGGGGCGATCGCTGTCTCAAACGGACTGCGACTGGAGGGCGATCGCCTGTTTTAAGCTGTCGCAGACGCGATCGGGCTGTTCGAGCATGGCTAGATGACCGCAGCGATCGAGCTCGATAGTGTTCTCGCCCCCCGTGCCGTAGTCGCGGTGAAAACTGGCGAGGTGGTGGACGTATTTCGGCTCCATGATGGAATCATTTTTGCCCGCAATGAAGACGACGGGCTGGTGCAGTCGAGCCACCACTTGTGGCAAATGGTGAACTTCGCTTTCAGTAGTCGTGTCGAGCAGCGCGCCCGTTGCCGCAGCAGGATGTGCGGCCAAAAAATCTTTCAACCGTTGTTTCCCCCAGGCTGCTGCCAGCGGCCTGCAGACACTATCGCGCCGGAAAGACCATGACAATCCGGGAAACCAGGCCATCCAAGTCGATCGCCACTGCACGAGCTGCGTGCCGAACTGCCGAAACTTCTCGAATTCATCTTTGATGTAAATGCCGCCCCCCGCATTGACGCAGACCACGCCGCGAATGAGATCGGGAGCCAGGTCAGCCGCCCACAACGCAATACTGCCTCCCATCGAATGCCCGACCAGCCAAACGTTATCGACGGCGAGAGCGCGAATGAA
>JBCBTL010000172.1:0-5970 GCA_039818705.1 Cyanobacteria bacterium J06639_1 | reverse complement strand
GGGCAGCCTGCTGGCGCGTGGCATAGAGTGAGGTGACTTCATAAGCTAATCCCAACTTGTCCCGCAGTTGCTCGAACAACCGACTGGACGATCCGTTCCCCAAATAGGTGTTGAGGAGCTTTAGCGGTACGTAATCGGGAGAATGAATGGATGCGGCAAGATACCCTACCATCACGATCGCCTGTTGGGTATCTTGCAGAGTCTCGCAGTACGTCACGCGATCGCGTTCGGGACATTCGTCAGATACGACCGGTAGTTTGGCAGGCAGTACCGACCAGTCGCCGAACACCGCTGCGATCGCCGCAAACGCATCGTCAGGATTGATATTGCCCGCCAGCGCGATCGTGAGGCGATCCGGCTGCAACACGGAGCGATGATAGTCAACTAGATCTGAGCGGGAGATACTGGCAAGGGATTCAGGCGTGCCGAGAGGCGATCGCGCGTAGGGATGTTGAGTGCTGTAAAGTTCGCAGCGCAGGCGCTCGTAAGCTAGTGTAAACGGTCGTTCCCGACGGGCTTTGAGCGCTTGCAAGGCAAGATGCCGCTCCCGTTCGACTTCGCGCTCTGGAAACGTGGCGTGGCGCAGAATATCGGCTACCAGCGTCAGCAAACGCGGAAAGTCAGCGCCAATCGATTTGAAACTCACTTCAAAATAATCAGACGTGCTCTCTGCACCCAAACCAGCCCCAAGCGATTCCACTTCACGGGCAATATCGCGAGAGCTGTAGCGCTCTGTGCCTTTGGTCAACACTGCCGCAACGAGAGAGGCCACCCCAGCGCGATCGCCGCGCTCGACACTGCTGCCGCCGCGCAAAAAACAGCGCACGGCAATCACATCAGCCACAGGATTGGGTACTACCGTCAGCCGAATCCCATTGGGCAACTGCGCGCGCACCGCCGACGCTCCCCCCGCTAACGGGAGGTCTAGATGGGCAGACCAAGCTGAATGCGCGCGGGTTGAATGCAAAGAAAACGCAACCTTTCGCGATCGTGCGAAAAGTTTCCTAGGTAGATGTACTAGTCGAGTCTACCCCAACCGCTGTCGAGTGCGCCTCGGGTTTGAGTACGGTGCAGAAGTAGCGATCGAGGGATAAATACTCGCGTGCCAAATCCCGTAATTCTTCGGCAGAGATAGACCGAACGCGGGCGAGGTAATCGCGGGCTAAGTCAACTCCACCATTGAGCTGGTAGAAGCCGTAGAGGTGAGCGAGCTGCATGGGTGATTCAGCCGCAAACACGAATTCATTGGTGAGAATTCGGCGCACTCTGTGCAGGTCTTCGGGGGAGATGCATTCGCGGTGGAGGCGATCGATTTCCGTCAAAATGGCAGCCTCAACAGCTTTCACGTCATCAGCATCCAAGTAGGCGCTCACGGTGAATAATCCCGGGTCGAGGTGAACGGCTGACGTGCTGCCAATTCCGCGCACCAAGCCGCGTTCTTCCCGCAACAGTTGGACGAGGCGCGAACTCCGACCGTCCCCCAACACTGATGCCAGGCACTCTAGACCGCAGGCAATTTCCCAGTTGGCGGAATCCGTTCCCGGCCAAGCCAAAATCAACCGCGTTTGCTCTAGGCGAGGCTGCGATCGCTCGACGCGACACACGGTTTGTAGCGGTGGCTCGGGTTGGAAAATGGGACGTTCCACTTCCTGTTGTGAAGATGTCAAATCGCCGAAGTGTTCTTCTAATAAGTCGAACGTCTCGTCGGCATCGATCTGACCCACGACCACGACCGTCATATGTTCGGGCTGATACCAACTGCGATGGTAGGCTCGCATCATTTCGGGGGTCAGCGTGTTCAGACTGTCGATCGTGCCCAACACGGGTCGGCGATAGGGATGATTTTGATACGCCGATTTCAGCATCAGCGTGTAGGCGCGGCGATCGGGATTGTCTTCCGATCGCAGAATTTCTTCAATCACCACTTGCCGCTCGCGCTCGAACTCATCCGCCGGGATGGACGCTCGCGTCACAACTTCGGCCAGATAAGGCAGGGTATCCGTCAGGTCATCCGCTGCCACTGTGAAGTAGAAATGCGTGTAATCCTGACTGGTGGCGGCATTGGTCATCCCACCGCGATGCTCAATCGCCTTATCCAACACCCCCGGCCCGACGCGATCGCTCCCCTTGAAAACCATATGTTCTAAAAAGTGCGAAACCCCCAGCAAAGCCGGAGGTTCGTGGCGACCGCCTGTTTCGATCCAAACATCCACGGCTACCGCAGAACTGACGGGAAGCGAGTGGACGATCGCGGCCATACCGTTGCTGAGCTGGCGCACGGGGGCTGTAAGGGGAGAAGTAACCAATGCGGAACCGATACCGTTTCTAGTTATTCATCAGTATAGCGCTGTGGCAAAGTTGACGAATGCAGTAGCATCTTTCTACGCTCGCACGCGTCAGGCATGACGTCAGGCTATTCAATACCTTGCAGATTTAGACAGAAACCAAAGACACCACACCAACGATCGCGAGCGACACCACCACAGTTACCCCAAATGCAACCAGTGCGGATATCTCTGCCGAAGAGAGGGGGCGGCTAGCGAGATCGTAAGACGCGAGGTTGGCCTCAGCGCTGGCGCGATCGCCCGAAACTTGCTGATTCAGGTGCAGCACCGGAATTTTGCCACAGCCAATGCTGGCATCGTAAGTGGCCCGCTGAGCGGGGTTGCTGAGTACCGCGTAAGCCTGCTGCAATCGTTGAAACCGCCGCTTGGCAAGCTCGGGAGCGAGCATGGAGGTGTCGGGATGATAGCGCTTGCTTAACTCGCGGTAGGCACGACGAATGGATTCCGTAGATGCCCAGGGAGATACGCCGAGCTGCTGATAGTGAGTAGGTTCGGCGGTGGATTGAGGCGATCGCGATGCCGTCATGAGCTACCAACCGAGTTACAGCGTTCGTGCTGAACCTCTACCCAGCGGGAGAGCTGCACTGACATCAATGTACCTGCGTTGCTCGACATCGATGGCCCGAATGGGGTCGGAGTTTCTCGGGCTAATCGGTGCGAGGAGAGATTTACTCGTCTTCGCTGTCGTCTTCATCCTTGGTGGGATAGTAAAAACCCGTGTTGCGCTCGGACAGGATCGACTTTCCGAGAGAAAGCGCGCGCTGAGCTTGCAGGTCGGCTTTGCGCATCCAGGTGGAGTAGCGACTGCGGCGCTTGGATTTGGATGTTTTCTTCTTCGGAACAGCCATCGGAAGGTCAACGAACGTACAGCCTGACTAGTTTAGCAGTAAACATTCGGGTTTGTGGCGTTTTCGGTACAGGCAAGAGGCTTAACAGTACGACGATACATCTTCACCGAGATCGTCGGCGAGGTAAGAGAGCGATCGGAACCGCAAGCCAACGAGCTGGTCGTAAAGGGGGTTAATTTTGCACATGGCCGGGATGTGAACGATCTTGCGACCGAACAGTACGACATCGCGCTCGAACGGGCATTGGGCGGGCACCATTTTGCAAATAAAACGAGCGACGCGCGGATCGTGTACGTCCATGCCATCCAGCCACGATTTGACGGGCTTGAGCAAGTCCGCACTATCAGAGGCAGATGCCGCAGTCTCCGCAGCAGAACCCGATGTCTCATCGCTGTCTTCAGGACGATAGAGCGTCACATCTAAAAGCCGCAGGGCGTCGATATCGATCCCCAGTGCGGCGCCGAATTGATAGAGCAAATCGGCCTCTGCAATGGAATACACGCCGTCCGCAACCGCCACGATGGTGGCAGTGCGCATGAAATTTTCGGCAGCATCGCGATCGCTCTCAAATGCCGCCGCTAAGTCAGCCGGAGCAATGGTTTCCAGACTGCCTAAATCGCTGTTGGGAGCCAGTTCGGTTTGAGTTAATTCTGCGATCGCCTCTTGCTCCTGTTCGTCGTAATTGCCGTCCGCCCACGCGATCGTGAGCAAACCGCGCAGCCAAGCCGATACTTGCGCGTCAGAGTAAGCAGCAGGAGAAGCAGAGGTCATGGCGTTTATGGTTACCAACGACAAACCTTTTCAATCGTATCCCTCGCCGTTCGTTTTCAATCGGTTCTCGATCTGCGAGCGCTGTCTCGGTCGCTCAACTGATTCGACGGGAATCGCTCGCGATCGCAATGCCCTATCCACGCGCGATCGCAGCTCGTCGAGATCGCCATCATTTTCGATAACCACATCAGCGCGCTTTACTTTGTCACTCAAAGGCCACTGACTGGCAATCCGAGCCGCGATCGCTTCGTCCGTCAGTCCGTCCCGCTGTCGCAAACGCTCCCGTTGACGTTCGGGCGAACAGGTTACTACCCACACTTCAGACACTAAATCGGTCATTCCAGCCTCGAACAGGAGCGGTACGACTAGCGCGATCGCCTCAGTGTTTTCGCGATCGCGCGCGAATTCGACTAATTTTTGCCGCACGTAAGGATGAATCTGAGTTTCGAGCCACTGACGTTCTTCTGGGTGAGTGAAAATAATATCTCCCAGCGCGCGGCGGTTGAGAGCTTCCTCTGTTGTGAAGACTTCAGCGCCAAAGCGATCTCGAATGGCCGCCAACACGGGCGAACCTGAAGCGACAGCATCACGAGCCAGTCGATCGGCATCGGCGATCACTACGCCCATCTCTTGCAAGACCTCTGCAACGGTGGATTTTCCCGTACCGATGCCTCCCGTTACCCCAATGACTCGACAAATTGGTGACGAACTCATCGCTGGGGCTCGCTGCCGAGAGGATGGCGGTTGGGAATCCCGGGGAGACGAGGATACGCCTTGGGAGTGGGCGATCGCTTCTCCAGAACAATGCCGTGACGGACGCTGTGGGTGAGTGGGGTCTCGAACGCATCGATGGAGGCGATCGCACCTCCCAGCATCTCTGCAACTTCGCTCAATGCTTCCGTTTCTGCCTCAGTCCACTGACCGCGATAGAGAATGACTCGACCGCCTACGTTCACGAGTGGCAGCGCGTACTCGGCACAGACGACAGCTGACCCGATCGCTCGCAACGTCGCCAGGTCGTAACTCTCCCGTTCGCCTTGGGTTTGACCGAACGCTTCCGACCGTTCCGCGATCGCCCGCGCGTTCTCCAAACTCAAGCTTTCGATGGCAGACGCGACGAATGCGATTTTCTTGCGAGTGGAATCGAGGAGGGTGACGTGCCACTGGGGACAGGCGATCGCCATCGGCAATCCGGGAAATCCCGCCCCCGTGCCGATATCGATCGCGCGGCACTCATGGGATGATAATTCGTCTAGCGAACCGATCGCCATCAAGCCGCGCAGTGAGTCCCAGAGGTGTTTTTCCCAGAAGGCATCGGGGTCGGTGATGCGCGTTAAGTTTTGGCTGCGATTTCCCACCAATAAAGCTCGGTACAACCCGGAAAAGAGTTGGAGCTGGCGGTCATTGGGTTGCCAATGGAGGCGATCGCGCCAATCCACTCGCGCTAGAAACTCATCCCCAGACTTGACTTGAGCGTTGAGGCGATCGCGTTCGGCTGGCGGTAGGTCGGTCGAGTTCGCAAAATCCAAAGCAGGAAAACCGGGAGGCTGAGTCATGCAACGCTGATTGAGAGGAATCGTTGGGACATGTTCCCAATTTAGGCGGGATGATGCCAGTCGGTCGCGGCAAACCGATCCATGCGTTCGGTGACCCCTTCCAAAGTTCGTTCGACCGCGACTAAATCTCGACTCAGCTCGAAAACAGGCTGCATGAGAGTTTGACTGAGGGGGGCGATCGCATCTCCCACCCGCGCGGCATCTTTCTGCCAGTCGAGATGAGCTTCCATTTCGAACAATGCTGCTTCGAGGATATCGATCCCACTTTCCAGTTGGTGCAGCAGTTGCGAGAGATGCTGGCGCGACGACGTGAGGCGATCGGCGTAGTCCGTCCAGTCATTGGAGGCGATCTTGAGCGGGACGCGATCGCCAAATTGCTCGGATAAATGGCGAATTTCAACTTCTTCGAGCATTAAGTCATCGCAGAGGGTGTCGAACTCTGAATAGGAC
>JBCBTL010000171.1:0-6004 GCA_039818705.1 Cyanobacteria bacterium J06639_1 | reverse complement strand
TTTCCCCTCTGGAGGCCAGCAATCCTGCCGGTCTCCAGTTTTTAAGGGTTGATGAATGGTTGATTTAAGAGATCGCCTCTTGTAATCGAGGCACGTCTAGCGTCCCAAATTGTCGAGTTCGATCGTTTCTCCCGACACGTTCAGTAAGAAGTCGCCGCGCTCTTGCGTGAGGCCAACGGGTCGGCTGGGGAAGGCCACTAGAATGCTCTCAATTTTGAAAGACGAGGCTTGTGGATCGTAGGCCATGCGCAGCTCGAAATCTCTCAAGTCGCGTCGCACTTCCACCCGATTCACGCCGTCTTCATCCAACCCCAGCCGCACGCGCCAGTGATTTTGCCAGCGCGTCCCGATGGTGGCATCGAAGTCGATGGAATAGTCGTCGATCTCGCCTTTCTTCGGATCGTAGACCGCACGGAAACCATAGCTGACACCGGGTTCGTATGTATCCAACCCCGAGCGTAAGTCGCGATCGAACGTCGTGGACGATCGCCGCGTGTATCGCAGTCGGATCGGTCGCAGCTCGCCCTCGTTGAGGTCGTAGCTGGTGTCCACGCGAATATCGAACAGTTTGGGCGAGGTGTTCCAAGTCAGGTTTGCCGTTAACGTATCCCAACGCTGGTTCAAAAAGTTGTAGCCCGTGTTGGAGGTAAATCGAACCGTATTTTTGATTTCTGCTTTCAACGCCTCGCGCTCGGCCTGAGCGATCTCCTCAATTTGTTCGGCAGAATCGTCTTCAAAAATTAGCGCGATGGGGGTTTCTCCAGGCAGATCGTCCTCAAAGGCTAAATATCCAGGAGGGGCTTGGTTGGAAACATTACGCGTATTTTTGAGTGTGAGTCGCGCTTGGACGCGATCTCTTTCTTGGGAGCGACGTACAGCGCTGAATGGGGCAGAATTGTTGCCAGAAAAAACGCGGTTATATCGGAATTCGAGTTCCGACCATCCCGTCGGTTTGAGGTTTAGCTTCGGATTGAGAGTTAGAACCGACTCGCTGTCATCCGTTGAATACAACACTTGCTTGTAGTCGATCGAACCGGGCGTAAAGGTTCCCCACGATGCAAATTTGAGGGCTGAAAATTTCAGCGACGTATTGAGATCGTAGCTGTTGTAGAATCGCAGCTTATCTCCCGGATCGGGATTGACGATTTGATGGCGAGCTGCCACTACCGAGTTCGTCCAAGATTCGCGTTTGCCCAAGCGAATGGGGGTTCCGGCAAAGCGAACTTCTAGATTCTTGCGAGCTTCTCGATCGCCATCGGTGCCGCTGCGCCCCCGATAGGTCACCGTATAGTTTCCTCCCCAGCCCGGTGGCTTGGCTTGGCTCGAAAGTTGCAGTCGATTCAGAATGGTCGGGTCGCCGCCCGATTGCGAAACGCGGCGATCGTAGTTGAATCTCACATTCGAGGTGAGCCATTTCACGTCGCGATAGCGCTGCGTGTGCGAAAACGTGAGAGGCAAAGAATAGGTTCCGCGTTCGATCGAGCCGTTGCGACGAATATTTAAGGTGGATGTAGATAATCCCGTTTTGAACGTGGCATTAATCAAGCCATCTGCATCGTCATTGCGACCGCCGCTGGGGCGATACACGTTGTCGATATTTAGATTGAATTTCCCTTTGAGCGTGCCTTCGTTGTCGAGCAAGACAACGCGATCGAATTCAAAAAAGTGATCGATGCGATAGCGATTGGACGATCGCTGTTGGTCGGCTTCGGTAACGGAATAGTACTGGGCGCGACCGTAATTGATACTGTCGGGGATCGGCAAGATGTAATCGTGGATGAAGCCAAACCCCACCCCTTTGCGCTGCAAAATATCGAAACGAATACCGCCGTGATTGTATTCGTCAATGCGGTAAGCCCAGCTCGATTTGACGAACGCCCCTTCTTCTTGACTCTGGCCGGGAAGAATCCACTGGTGCGCCTTCAGACTGTAAATAAACAGCGGGAAGTAGGCAAGTTGAGTACCCGCTCGCAGCTTACCTTCAGGGGTTTCTTTGCCTCCAGAGTAGACGCGAGCATTGCGTACGACGAGGCGATCGTCGGGGAACACTTCAACGCGATCGCCTTTGACGTAGTGAGTGATCGGCGCTTCCGGCGATGTCGTAACCGTGGCGTTGTCGAAATAAATTTCGTCGTCGACTAGTGCCGTTGTCGTCTCGCTGCGGACGAAGACGTAAGTGCCTCTTTCTTCGCCAGGAAGGATGGTCAACGAGTTCTTAAATTCAGCCGTGCGCGTGGGGATGTGAAGGTCGAGATCGCTACCGTTGACTTCCCGGCGCTCTCTACGCTCGGCATTGCGAGGCTGCACCAACCGAAAAGGCCCTTCGCTCACCAGGCGCTCTTCGTCTCGGTAAAACAGCAGTTTTTCGCCTGTAATAGTGGTGCCGTCTGATAGTTGTAAGCGAGCATTTCCCGCTGCAATCCCGACGTTGCGATCGGGGTCGTAGCTGAGGTCGTCGGCTGACACGTTGAGCTGGCTGGGGTCGAGCGGCAGCGTCGTTTGGACGTTGGCCGTGAGCTGACGGCGAGCTTCGGATGGAGGAGGTGGCGAGCTTGCGGTTTCAGGTGGAGAGTCTGTTGTGGCGATGGGACTGTCGTTTGATGCCCCAATTCGTCGTTCGTAGCCTTTCATGAACTGCGTCGTGTCGCGCAGCAATTCTGAGGAAAAGGTTTCGGGGGCAGGGAGTTCGGGGGGGCGAGCGAACTCGAAACTGGGTGGTGCGGCAGGGTCTCCAGCCGGACTCTCTGCTGCGGTAGCCGCAGCAGTGTCGTCGGCCTCACCTGTGGCCGTCTCAGATTGGATAGCCTCGTCGATCGCCTCACTGGCTGAGGGTAACGCATCGGCGGTATCGGGTTCCTCCGCGATCGCTTCCGTGCCGTCTACCGCGTCATCCGAACTCGCGTCCTCGGCGATCGCCTCAGTTCTCTCCGCAGTCTCATCAGAATTGTTCGTCGCATCTGGCGCACTAGCTGATTCGCTGCTTTCCGATTGACTGGCCGATTCTAGCTGCTCGCCTCGGCTCGCCCGGTCAGAATCCGCGATGTCTTCGGCGTTGACTTGGGCGATCGCCCCCAGTTCGAGCAGGTCTTGCCGCGAGGGCAGATTGCCACGCACGCGCCGCACGCGCTCGGCAGGAGTTTGATTTTCCCAAAAGCGATCGTAACCGTCTAAATCGCTGGGGAGGGGCTGGGCTTGAGCCAGAACGGGCGGACTGGATTTAGCAACGGGATTGGCGATAGCGCTGCCGCCGAGCATAGCGAGCCATAGCGCGGCTGCGCTGAGGCCGAACGGCCAGCTCTTGCGAGCGCGATCGCGGACGTGCCCTCTCACTTAACAAACCGCCACAATAGGCCACTTCCCAACACACCAAACGCGAGATTGGGAATCCAGGCGGCCAGCCACGGAGCGACCGTACCCACCTGCCCCAAACTGCGAGAGAGGCTTAAGAGCAAATAATAAACAAAGACCAGCCCGATTGCTACCGCAACGCCTCCGTATCGCCCGGTTTGCCGCACGGCCTGCAGCCCCAGCGGAGCCGCAATCAAGATTGAAAAAAAGCTGGCAAACGGAATCGAAAATTTGAGGTGCCATTCGCTCGTGAGGCGGGCAATGTCGGCAGACGGGGCGCTGCGCCTTTCCATGTCTTGGATGGTGCGCAGCAGTTCGCGACTGGACTGCTCTTGGGGCACTTTGGTGCCGCGAATGATATTGACCAGTTCTCGTGCGACGTTCAACTCCATCACCTCGACGCCACCTTCGTAGTACGTAAACCCGTCCTGGTCGTAGCGATGCAGGATTGCGTCCCGAAGTTCCCAGGTCGTGCCGTCCCAGTCGGCGGTGTTGGCCGTGATGATTTGGGGAAAGCGTAAATTTCCAGCTTCCGAGCGGCGATCGAACACCAACACGTCCCGCATCAGACCCGTTTTGCGTTCGATATCGCCGATGTAAAACCAGCGCTGGTCGTCGATTTTGATGGCCTGCTGCGGTTCGAGCAGGATCACGTCTTGAGCCAGAAATAGATTCTCGTTGAGGGTGCGAACTTTACCGTTGGTGTAAGGGACGATGAAATCGTTAGTGGCAAAGGCGAGCGCGCTAATGGCCAACCCCGTCAGCAATATCGGCACGAAGATGCGAAACTGCGAGACCCCTGCTGCCCGCAGGGCTGTCATTTCGCTATCTGCCCCCAGTCGTCCCAGCGCTAGGAGGGTGGCAAATAGCCCCGCGATCGGAAAAGTAACGACCAGAATAGCGGGCAGGTTGAGAATCAGAATTTGCAGCACCGTAATCGGTGGTGCGCCTTTTTTGACGAGGAGATCGGCATACAGAAAGAGTTGATTGCCCAGCAGCAGGATGGTGCCGCCGCCCACCCCCAAGAAAAACGGCTGGATCATCTCCTGCACCAAATATCCTTCCAGCAGGAACGCGCGCAGAGCAATGCGCCAGCGTGGGGGGAGCTTGACAGCCGCTGTAGGAGTAGGAGAAGGCAATGGCTGCATACAGCAAACCGGACGTGATGCGGCAACAGACCCAAACGCTTCCCACCATAGCGGCAATAGGTGAACGAACGCGAGGGTGAGTAGCTAATACTACCGAGATTTTTGAAATTCGGCGTTCGAGAGCGAGCGATCGCCACTTATATCCTCGGCGCAAGCTCTCCTCGACCGCAAGCTATCCTTTGAGGAAGTCTTCTGAACGGGACATCGTTCGAGCAACTAAGTTCCGCGCCAATGGGATGAAAGCTCGACCTTATAGCCCCTCTAATGGCAAGCCGAAGAAGCGCGCTAACTCTGCCCCGGTGTCTTCAATCTCTGCGAGTGGCAAAGGCCGCCCGACCCGAGTGAGGGGAATATCACCCCGTCCTTTGACTTTCAGATAGATCGCTCGCTTGGGATTGATGCCCTCTTTGATATCGACGCGAATGCCCTGCACGTCCTTCAGGTCGTATGCCAGCTCGATGCGGCGATTTTGGCCGGGAAATCCTTCGCGCACGATCGTGGCTTTGCCGGTTTTACGATCGAACTCGTTGTAGCCGCCACCTAGGTTCCAGGCCAAGCTGAGCCACTGGTAAGTGCCCACCAGCGTGCCTAACACTCCGTAAAACAGCATGGCAATGCCCTGGGGCAGGAAGAGTAAGTCCGTGGCTTGACCGAAGGGCAGCAAGTTCGTGCCCGTATAGCTGGACAAGCCAGCCAGTGCGAATCCGATACCGCCGCCGGAAAGGGCGATCGCCCAAAACACCGTGCTCGGTCGGCGCGACCCGGTGATGTCGTAGCGCAAATAGGTTTGCTCTTGCGATGGTTCTGTTGCCACAGTCATGTTCAGACCCCACTGTCCCCATTCATTATGCGCGCGTCTGCTGTTTGAGATCGATCGCCATTGCCCTGTTCGCCGCCGAAACATCCGCGCTCGGGATGCACCGACTGCTCTACGCGAGCAGAACTGGCTGGTTGATGTCTAGCTCGTTCAGCACTGGGTTGTAGTAGTCCGTGGTGGTTGGGATATAGCTACCTGCTGGCACCCAAGTCGGAACGATCTCGACTTCCGCCAACGTCACGTCGGCGGTTTGAGATTCGATGAGACCGACGCGCAGTTCGCCTGAGGTTTCCGTGGTAGTTGAGATAGAGCTACTACCTGCTGGCGAGAATACCCAAGTCGGAACGATCTCGACTCCCACCAACGTCACGTCGGCGGTTTGAGACCTGATGAGACCGGCGCGCAGTTTGCCTGAGGTTTCCGTCAGGAAAATAGCACCGTAGGCGATCGCCCTGACGCTGCCGGGGCTGCTGAACGAGGAGTTTATCTCAAACGGATTCGCGCTGCTGCCGATGGTGCCACTGGCAGCCGTCAGGGTGATGTCGTTCGCCTTGATGTTGGCATCTTCATTGGCGAGAGCATCGACAATCGAGCCATCGGCATCGATTGCAACCGTGCCGGTAGTCGCCGAGATAGTGAAGATGTTGGCATCACCATCGACGTCCAGATTGACACTACCGAGAACTGACGT
>JBCBTL010000170.1:0-6036 GCA_039818705.1 Cyanobacteria bacterium J06639_1 | reverse complement strand
GGCAAACGTGCAACCGACTAGCCAAACCTCTATTCCGCCCGAATTTGTCGGCCAAGGGACGTATCGACAGTATTCGGAGCCCAATCTCTACCCCAGCTTTGGGAGATGCGCAGCGACGAAGCGACAACAGCCCGAGCGTCGCGAACGAGGTGAATGAATTTGGCCTGCGGAAATGCCTTCAGAATGTACTTAGCGTACTGGCTGTGGTGCGGCGTTTTCTCCAGAAAAACGCGATGGTCGCCAGCGGGAAGATCGAGCTGGGCGATCGCCTGCAAAAAGAGATTCGCGATCGCCTCGTAGAACTGGTCTGGCGATAAGTACGCGCTCAACCCCAATTTGCGATCCTGCGGTTTCTCAAACGTTTGCAGCAAGCTACGCATCGACACGAAAAAGTGAGACTCCGGCCCCGAGACGATCGCGGGGTGGCTTGCTAGTAGCGATTGCAGCCACGTCGTCCCGCTGCGGGGACTGCCCACCACGAAAATCAGCGTTGCGTTTCGCAACCAGTCGGGAACTGCTTTCAAGACCGAAGAAGAGACCGAATCCATCGTGCTGCATGACGATCGCGATGACGGGCGGCTCGCGCGCTTGTCAGTGGCGATCGCCCAGAGCCATTCTGCCATGGCGAGCCGCGATCGCTGGGCTACCCGGCTACCCGTCACCTATTCTGCTGCCAGTCGCTCGGCAGGGGGTACGGGCGGCAGTGGAATCGCGATCGCAACGATCGTGCCCGACCCCGTGCGCCGCGATCGCCATTCAATCGTGCCGCCGATCAGCTCGGCGCGATAGCGCATGTTGAGCAGTCCGTGCGACCCGACCCGCTGGGGGTTGTCGGGAATGCCTTTGCCGTCGTCGATAATTTTGATGTCCAACACTTCAGGCATCGATACCGTTCTCAAGGCAGCTGTAGATTCGGGGGGCGCGATCGCGATGACAAAATCGACTCGCTTGGCTTCGGCGTGTTTGACGATGTTGTTGAGGGCTTCTTGGATGATGCGGAACAGCGTGGTTTGACTGAACGAGTCGAGGTCGTTGATGCGGCCTGCGCTGCGATCGTCGAAGCGGGCGAGGAGCGGGGTAAGCGATCGCTCGATGGCGCGATCGAGCAGGCTGCGCAGCGCCGAGCTGAAGTTGAACGCCAGCATAGCTGTAGGTTTTAAGTCTTCCACGATGCGGCGTAACTCCGCGATCGTGGTTTTGAGCTGACCGTCCAGCCTCTTCAAGGTCTGCCGAGTGGGTGCAGGGTCGAGGACTTCGTCTTGAACGAGGTGCTGCATGTGGCGAGACAGCGCCCCCAAATCGGCCAGGGTTTGATCGTGTAAATCGGCTGCTAGGCGGCGACTTTCAGCTTCGCGTCCCTCAGAAAGCCCCCGCATGGCCGCTGCCGTCGCGTCTTGGAGGCGAGCGCGTTCGTAGAATTGCGCCCTCTGAATTGCCACCGCAGCCATGTCCGCGAGGGCTTGTACCAAGTCCAATTCGTCACTCTCGAAGCTGCGCATTCGAGGGGCAGTGGGCTTACTGGTTGGAGGTGCTTCGAGAGGAATGCGATCGCTCACTGCCAGCGACGTACACAGCACGCCAACGATATCGCGATCGACAATCAGGGGCACGGCAAGGAGCGAGCGAATATTGTCTTCCGCCATCCGCTGGCGCGATTCGGGGGAGAGTTCGGCAGTTTGTAAATCTTCAATCAGCAAACTGGTGCGCTTGCCATAGCAATTCAAAAGCAGTAGCCAACTCAAATCGTCCGAAATCGTGCAGTTGAGACAAGAGCGCACCGATTCCGAGCGCCGAAACTCTTGAGCGATGTAAAAGTGTGCTGGAGAGGCATTCGACTGTCTAGAAGCTCGCACGCCCGATTCTTGGTCGATAACGAACTGCTGAATCGTTTCCGCATCCGCAGGATTAGGAGCGCTGGATAGTGACTGAGAAGACAGCGTTACGTAGGCACAGCGATCGACCTGCAACACGTCGGCCATGCCCGCCAAGGCCACTCGCACGATATCGGTCAGTTCGTAAGTGCCCGTAAGATGTTGAGCCATTTGCCGCAGCAGGTTTTCTCGCAGCGCCAAGCGCCTCGTGCGCACGTAAAGCTGAGCTTGTTTGAGCGCAATACCGGCCTGTTCCGCGACGGCGATCGCCAACGTAATTTCGTCGGGCTGAAAGCGATCGTTATCAGCCGCCGCCACCATCGTAATCGTGCCGTGCAGGTCGCCTTCTTGCAGCAGCGGCATCAGCGCGATCGTAGCGGGGCGATCGAGCTTGAAAAAGGCGCGTTCCACCTCAGCAATGTGAGGCCAATCTGATTTCGTCACGACGGCAGGATAGCCGTTGCTGAGGGTGTCGTAAATACTCAAGATCGTGCCGTCAGGCAGATGGCTATCGTCTTCTCCGGCGAACGCCTGGGGAAATTCCGTCTCGGGTTCGTAGAGTTCGATCGTGCAGCGTTCGAGTTCGAGCGACGCGGCCAGGGCTTGCACGATCGAATCGAGCACCTGATTGGGATCGAGGGAATTGCGAATGTCGCTACTGACTTCGTTGAGCAGGGCTTCTCGCCGCGCCTGCTGCTGCGTGCGCTCGTACAGGCGAGATTGATTGATCGCGATCGCCAACTGCTCGGTAATAGATTCCAATAACTCGCGATCGCTAGCCGACCACGCCCTGGGAGTATCGGGTACGAACCCGCAGTCAACGGCAGTTTCGACCTCGCGATCGCCCACCTGACCCTCGTGATAATAATCCGAGCGGCATTGATGCACGCTCAACACCCCGTAGCTGCCTTTGCCGAGGCGAATGCTCGCAATCATCATCGATTCCACCCCAGCAGCCGTAAGAGCCTGGGCGATCGCCGGTTCGAGTTCCTCCACGTTCGACCACGAGCGCACGGCGATCGCTTCGTCTTGGGCGAAGAGTTCTGCGGCTAATGACGTACCCCGGACGTGAATTTGTCGATTGGCCCAGCTATCGAGGCCGGGAGCAGCGTAGGCGTGACGGTACGCGAACACCTCATCGCGGGCGTGGCCGAAGAGAAACTGCACGCGACTCGCCCCGAGCGCTTTACCCAGCTCCGTCACGGCGGACTGCAAAATTTCATCCAGATTGAGGGTGTGACGGATATGGTCGGTGACGCGATTGAGCAGCACTTGCTGGTCGCTCTGGCGGCGTAGTTGGCAATGCTGGCGGGCATTGGCGATCGCGCTCGCCATGTGGGTGCAAATCAGCTTCAGCACCTCCAAAAATTCGGGGGCGAGCGGCTCGTAGCTAAAGGTCGCCAAACTCCCCAGCGGTTCGTCTCCGAGCATGATGGGATAACCCGCAAATCCCACTAGACCCGCTTTTTGACTCCATTCGGGATACAAAATCCAGGGTTCTCGACCGAGGGCATTGCTGAGCAGCGGCTCTCGATGTTGGATCACCTGACCCAGCGGCGAATCGTCCGGCAGAATGTGCTGCACGCGCGCGTCGGCGGGGGTGGGCAAGCCTGCCTGGGCAACTAAGCGCAGCGAGCGATCGCTCGGGTCGTAAAACCACACCCGCGCGTTGGCCATGTGGAGCTGTTCGACCATTGCGGCAGCGACGGCTCGGGCGATCGCTTTGGGATCGTCCTGTACCCGCATCTGACCCGTTTCGCGATCGCGCTCCATGCCGAGGTCTTGCATGATGGCGTTTGCCGCTCGCAACTGCGAGAGCAGTTGACTGGCAGAAGCGGTTTCGCTCGGGGTGGGGTCGAACGTTGCGGTCATGCGTTAGAAAGGCGGCAAGCCCATACGAGGGGATCTAAGCCCGCATCGAAGTAGACCTGATGCAGGTGCATGACCAAATTATGCCTGGAAAGGTCTGATGCTCGTTTCTCAGAGCGATCGCGAGCGTTCAAATAAACTCGAACGGTTGAAAAACACGATCGCTGCCGTATTCCAAATGAAGCACGCGCCGATGGGACGGACGAGTGGCTTTGCGCGAGGCGTGCAGCGTGAGAGGGCGCATCGCGATCGCGTCTCCCGCATCAGCGACACAGGCTATAGGTCGTGATTTGCGAGTCGATCGCGCGATCGCTTCCGGCGAGAGAATGCCTTTGACGTGAGATCCCGCGATCGCCTGCAAACACCCGTTTTCGAGGTCTGCCGGATCGAGATGAATGCGGAGGGTTGCCATCGCATCGAGGACGAAGCGAGGGGGCTGGACGTGTAGCGTGCCGTCTTTGACCGTCCACGGCTCCCAACCGGAGAGTTCGGCTTGCTGACGGGTGGCGATGGTTTTGTCTTGATGCCAAGTGACGGCCCAGTTTCGCGCTGGGGTTTTGTCGAAAGCGATCGCCCGCACGAGCCGAGGGCGATTGCCCAGCAGCGTTTCTGCATAGGTCAAAACGCGATCGCCGCGCGCAATCCAGGCAATTTCAGGAATTTTGACATCAGCATTGCGAATGCCGTGGGCGGGCAGAGTCGTGCTGAAGCGAGTCAGAGCGGCGATCGCGGTTTTGATGTCAGATGGGGAAAGAAGCGATCGCCTCAACTCCAGCCCGTCATCCCGAAACGTCAGCTCGGCAAGAGAGTGAGGCACGCGCAGGAATTAAACCTTGGTGATTTCGGCTTCTTTTTCCGCCAAAATTTTGTCGATTTCTTTGGTGTAGCGATCGGTGAGTTTCTGAATTTCGTCTTGGAGGTCGTTGGACTCGTCTTCAGAGATGTCAGAACTTTTGGCGAGCTTGCGCGCCTTGTCGATCGCGTCACGGCGGACGTTGCGGACGGACACTTTGCCCTCTTCCGACATCTTGCTGACGAGTTTGACCAGTTCTTTGCGGCGCTCGGCGGTCAGCGGCGGGATGTTGAGGCGAATCAGTTTGCCGTCGTTGTTGGGGGTTAAGCCCAAATCGGACATGGAAATCGCGCGCTCGATATCCCCGAGACTGCCCGCATCGAAGGGCTGAATCATGAGCGTGGAGGCGTCGGGAGTGGTGATAGTGGCTAGCGATTTGAGGCTGGTGGGTGCACCGTAGTAGTCCACCTGAACGCGATCGAGCAGGCTGGCATTCGCGCGCCCGGTGCGAATCGTGTTGAAGTTGCGCTTGGTGGACTCGATCGCCTTTTGCATCGAAGCTTCCACGTCAGATAAATCGACCACCCTTCACTCCTGGCTGTCGCACGAGCCGATTACAGCTTCATCATTGTACAGGTCGGGCGCTTTCCTTCACTCCGTCCTGAGGCTCAGGGCAGACGCATTATTAACCTGCTACGGGATAACCAAGGCTTTCAGATTGCCTCAACATCAACGTACCGAATTCAACCACGTTTGCAAGTCGTCGAGGCGATCGAATTCGAGTAGCACTTCGCTCAACTCCTCCAGTTGCCCCAGAGATAATGCGTTGAGTTGGGCGATCGCCTGGGCGGGAAGTTCGCCCAATTTGCGAACCAGGAGGCGTCGAACGAGCGATCGCCTTTCCTGCTCGATACCCTGCTCGATGCCCTGTTCGATGCCCCGTGCCTGGGCTGTCCGCTCGATCGCGCTCAAATACGGCATGCTCTCCTCCTGCTGCAACTGCGCTAGCTCGGCTTGGTATTCCAACTCGGCTTCCGGCGGCAAATTCACGATCCACTCGATAAATCGATACAGACTGACGATCTCGTCTCGGCTGTATCCCTTCTGCCCCAGTTGCCGCGTCAGATTTAGTTTCCATCGTTTGCGTTGGTCGATATTGGTGCGAGTGGATTGGGCTTTCAGATGCGCCATCACCACCATCGCAAACGGGTTCGAGCTGGCTTCTAGCTCCTCCCAACGTTGCTCGTAGTCTAGCAATTTGACGATAGGAAACTCGAAGCGGATGCGACAGCCCCATTGCTCGAATTCAAATTCCTGCGGTCGCCAGTTGGGACTTGCGTCACTCAAGATCGCCAGACTGATGATGGGGACATGGTAGCGATCGCGCAGTCGATAGAAATAAACAAACATACGCTCGGGAAATCCGCTTTCTGGCTGACTCTGCACTTCCAGATGCAAAAGTATCCAAGTCTCTTCCCCATCGAGTTGCCAGAGTTTGACGAG
>JBCBTL010000169.1:0-6084 GCA_039818705.1 Cyanobacteria bacterium J06639_1 | reverse complement strand
GAAACCCTACAAAATTCTCAGATTCTTTGTCTAGACTAAGAGTGAAGAGCTAAGTAGTCAGTAAATGCTCTCGAATTCTGTTTTTCGTACATTAGTTGGAGGTAGTCACCGTGTCTATCGTTCGCTGGAGACCGTTTGAAAGCCTCGGTCGTCCGTTCGGGTGGGATCCGTTTCACGAACTCGATGCCATGCGCGAAGATATGAATCGCATGTTCGAGCGCTGGGCTCCCGAGGACGGCGGTATGGGCGAGCTTGCCTTTATGCCCTCTGCCGAGCTGGAAGAAAAAGATGATTCCGTTGTGCTGAAGCTGGAAGTTCCCGGCATGGAAGCCGAAGACATCGACATTGAAGTTACCGACGATGTCGTCACCATTCGAGGCGAACGCAAGTCCGAGTCGGAAACTGAAGAGAACGGCATGAAACGCTCTGAGTTTTCCTACGGCAAGTTCGAGCGGATGGTGCGCTTGCCCTCGAAGGTGAATGGCACCGATGTCGAAGCTACTTACGACAGCGGCATTCTGACGCTCGCCATGCCGAAAGTCGAGGACGAGAAACCCAAAGTCGTCAACATTTCGGTCAAATAATTCTCGGATAAGCCGATGAGCGAGCCAGCCTGGAGATTAGTTCCCCAGGCTGGCTCGCTTTACAAATGGCACGCTTCAAACAAGTTTCTTTGCCACAATGAATACAGCTTTATCTTTGCTCGGCTGCCATTGATAGTCAATATCAAAACCCGCCTCGGTCAAACTAGTTTCAAGTTCTGTGACTGTAAAAACTTTGACTAAAGGTATCAGTCCTAAGAGTTTGCCGATAGGCGCAATGAACTTAAAAAATGACATCGTATTGCCGAGACAAGCCGTGCTGCTTGCAAAGATACCGCCAGGTTTGAGTGCAGTGTAGACTTTGGCGATCGCCGCTTCCTTATCGCTCAGCAAATGCAAAATACTCAACCCCAAAACAACGTCGAGCGATTCAGCAGGAATGTTGATATCTTCAATCGTCGATCGCTCGAACGTAATGTTATCAATATGCTCGGCTTCAGCCTTGCCTCGGGCGATTTCAAGCATCTTTTCCGAAATGTCGATCGCGCGAATGTGTTTGACGTGAGGGGCGTGAACGATCGCCGTCGATCCCGTACCGCAGCCGAACTCGAAGACTTCCATATTGGGTTTCAAGTAGCCGCGCGTCACCTCTAGCTTTTTTTGATAAGAGGCTTCATCTGCAAGCGGTTGTTTGGCATAGCGTTCGGCTATGTTGTCCCAAAATTTAGCGGAACGATCCATTTCGACCTCCTGTTGAATAACAAGACCAAATGTAACCAATGGCATCAGGCCGAACATGACTGAAGAAAGACTTCGATATCTTCAGGCGATCGCAGGTGATAGACGTGTTTGAACGGTTTAGTTTTGTTAACGTAATCTCGATACTTAGGCGTAAGTTTTTTGTGGCAAAGCCGGATGATGCGGTAGCTATTGAGCGTTCCCTTGAAAAGGGGGCTATTCTCCGGCCAGTTTTCGGGCGGTACGAAGAATCCTTTCAGAAATCGCTTCGTGACCCAGGCATAGTGTCGCACGAGTGGCATGTCCAAATACACGAGAGTATCGGCAGCCTCAAGGCGTTCCCACACGGTATCGAGCGAGCCAAAGCCATCAATAATCCATCGATCTTGGCGGAGAAGCTCGTCATGAGCGGCTTTGTAGATTTCGTGAGGAACTTCTCCACCGCCAGGGTCGTACTTGAGCAGGTCTAAGGCGACGAGAGGCAGTCCAGTTACGGCGGCCAATCGTTTGCTGAGTGTTGATTTCCCCCCTCCGGCATTTCCAAATATAGCGACTTTATTCACGGATTTCTCCTCATCAAAGCGCGATCGCGAACAGCGCTGCGGCTAGCAATGCTGCGGTCGTCCGCACGTGGTTCCAAAATGTCCAGTTGGTCAGAAACTTAGTCCAGAGTGTCATTCTTTCCACGCTGCTTGGAATAACGTTCGCGAGGGCATCGTTCAGCGGAATATTAAAAGCGATCGTCACGCCAATCGTGCCAACGAAATACAGTAAACCTCCCATCAAACTGTAAATAGAACCGGGTTGATGCCACTGTCGTAGCGCGAATGCGATTAGCAGAATACTAACTGTCGCTGGACCGAAAAACGCTGCCATAAACCACGGATTGATGACCGTAATGTTGATGGCTTGCATGGTGGTTTTTGCCTTGAGCTGGAGGTTGCTGAGCCAATGCGTTCATCTCGGCAAGAAGTTCCGGCAACTTACGGGCTTAACATCAAAAGCATATCGTAACAATTGAGTGCGCAGTCCTAGGATGAGAGGCCGAGCAACTGTCTTGCCTCGCTCAAATCTGGGATATCTAAATCTTGTGGAAACTCGCGCAACAACTCTGACAACAAAGTACGACTCTCTGGCGCTCGCGCTTTCTCGCATCGATTCCAACCCAATACTGCCCTCAACTCCAACAGCAACGTTTCTTGCTGTCTGGCAACAGCGAGCGATCGCTCGAAACTGGCCACGGCAGAAAGTCCGTCAGACGCGATCGCCGTTTCTCCAAGTTTTCCTAGCAGCTCTCCCTGCACCCGATACAGCTCCGAAAGAAAATTTCCCTCGCTAGTCCGCTCGACATGGGCGCGAGCGTCCGCGCTCGCCTCCAAACCGCGATCGAATCGACCTGCCAACAAACACGCTTCCGCCAGAACGACCAACGCATCCGGTAACCCCTCTTCGGCTCCGGTGTCGCGGCAGATGGAGATGCCGCGCTCGATTTGGTCGATGCCTTCATCCCACTGACCGAACTCCACCTGACATTGGCCTGCCGTGACGTTCGCCCAGCCCAACCAGAACGGAAATCCTTGCTCGGAGGCGATCGCGATTGCATTCGCGGCATGGGAGGCGGCAGTGTCGAACTGGCGCAACAAGCGATGCAGCGCTGCCGCAGTTGTAAACGCCACGGTCATCAACATCGGATGAGCGTTCTCGCGAGCAATGGCGAAGGCGCGATCGCTCGTTTGCAATGCTGCGTCGATGCGTCCCTGCTTCCACAATCCCCAGGCACGCCAGCCTAGCGCCAACAACATGCCTTGGCAGAGCAGAGGCCACGAGGCCGAGGGAGATCGCACGCTGGGAAAGGCCGCGATCGCGATATCGAGTGCTTCCCCTGCCTGGGTGGCCCGCCCGAGTTCGGCATGGGTCATCCCCAACGCCACGTGCGCGATGAGTTGCCAATCGTTCCGATCGCTCGTAGCTGCCATCTGTTCGAGCTGTCGTGCCAGTTGCCACGCGATGTCGTATTGGGCGCGCACGGCATAGAACCCGTACAGTCCCCAAACGGCTTTGAACCGCTGCGGCGCTTCCGGCAGGCGATCGCACAAACTATGAGCTCGCTGAAACGCCTCTTCCACTTCTGTCGCTGCATACCCTTTCAGCGACATGAGCGCGCTGCCCTTGTCGAGTAACAGCGCGATCGCCTGCTCCATTCGCGCGGGGTTCTCCGGCAGGTTCTCCAGCAGTTGCAAGCCTTTGTCGAAGTGGGCGATCGCTTCCACGTTGGCCGAGGCGGCTGCCGCTCGTTCGCCCGCGCGATACCAGTACGGGACGGCGTTTTCGATATCGCCGCCTGCCGTGTAGTGATACGCCACCATTTCGGGGCGGACGGTTTCGGCTTCGGCAAACTCGGTGGCGAGGGCGATCGCGATGCGTTGGTGATAGGCATAGCGCTGACTTTTCAGCAGAGAGTTGTAGGCCACGTCGCGAATGAGGGCGTTGCGAAAGGCGTATTTTCCCAGTCGCGATCGCTGGTGCCCGCACAGCACGCCAGCTTCTTCGAGCTGACTCAATCCCGATCGGAGCGTGGTTTCGTCTCGACCCGCTACAGCTTGCATCAGGTCGTAGCTGAATTCTCGCCCGATCGTCGCACCGAGTTGAGCCAGTTCCTTCACCGGAGCCAAACGATCCAACCGGGCCATTAGCGAGTCTTGCAGCGTGCTCGGAATGGTCAGCAACGGCAATCGACCTTTGAGCGCGTAACGATTGCCTGCATCTTCAACAATGCCGGATTCCAAGACCATCTTGGTGAGTTCTTCCACGAACAGCGGCACGCCGTCGGTCTTATTGACGACGTGTGCGATCACTTCAGGAGGCAAGGCTTTATCCCCGACGATCTGCCCCAACAATTGCTCGGTTTGGCCGCTCGTGAGATGGTTCAAGGCGATCGCGCAATACGATTCGGGCGGCCACGTTGGCTGAAACTCCGGTCGCGCCGTCCCCACGAACAAAATGGGTTCCGAGGCAAGCTGTGCGATCGCCTCTTCAAAAAACGCCAGCGTGGAAGGGTCAACCCAGTGCAAATCTTCGACAATCCAAAGCAACGGGGCTTGACGCGCCAACTGCCGAATCGCACCCACCAAAATGGCGTTCATTTTCTGGCGCTGAGCTTGAGGAGAAAGGGTTAAAGGCGGAAAGCGATCGCCCACGTCGATATCCAGTCGTACTGCGATCGTCGCTAAGTCTTCCTCGTCTGCAACGCCATACCTGCGAGCGAATATCTCCAACTTCGCGAGCTTACCTGCGTCGGTATCCTCATCCTCAAATCCCATCCACCGCGCCAGCATGTCGCACAAGGGATACATCGCGCTGTTTTGAAAATAGGGCGAGCCGTAACAAGCAAGTTGCTCGTGATTCTCTGCGCCGACAGCATCCTCAAACGTTTGCACGAGTCGAGATTTGCCGATCCCGGCTTCCCCCATGACCAGTACGGAACGGTTCGTCCCGCGTTTCGCCTCCTCCCAAGCATCGAGCAACTGAGTCAGCTCGGAGTCTCGCCCCACACAGGACACGGAGGTGGCGCGATCGCTCTCATCCGGGCGATCGCTGGGATTGCATTCCCCCACCACTCGATACACCTCAACCGGGTCGGCAATCCCTTTGGCTCGGTGCGCCCCCATCGCTTCAAATTTGAAATAGTTTGCCACCAAGCGATGGGTAGCGCTGCTGATGGCGATCGTGTCGGGTTCCGCCAGTCCTTGCAATCGCGCGGCCAAATTCGGCGCTTCCCCCAACGCGAGCTGCTCGTGCTTGCGCTCGTCCCCCATTTCTCCCACGACGACAATGCCCGTATGAATGCCAATGCGCACAGCCAACGGTTCTACGTGGCGCGTTTGCCATTGTTGACTGAGGGCGGCGATCGCCTTCAACACCTCTAATCCCGCTAACACCGCGCGCCGAGCGTCATCCTCGTGAGCCTTCGGATAGCCGAAATAGACCAGAATGCCGTCGCCCAAATACTGAGCCACGGTGCCCTCAAACTGACGAATGGCTGTGCCGCACGCCTTCTGATAATCCCGAACCAAATCGCGTAAGTCTTCGGGATCGAGCTGCTGGGAAAGCACCGTCGAACCGACCAGATCGCAGAACATGACGGTCAACTGTCGGCGCTCGGCACGAGGCTTTAAGGGCTGAGGTGCAGGAGTTAGAGCAAAGCCACAGTTGCCACAAAACTTGAATCCGCTGGGATTAGCGAAATTGCAGCGCGGGCACGCGATCGACAGCGATCGCCCGCATTGGCCGCAGAATTTCGTCCCGACAGGGTTGAGAAACCCACAATTCTCACACTGCGCGCCCAAAGTTTCCTCCCCCAACTGCAACTGAGGTGACGTGCCCCCATTGTGGTCTATGCCTCGTCGAGCTGGATGTTTGGGAAGACTCGATGTTGATCACGCGATCTCGCAATTTCAGAGAACTGTTAGTTCAAAACACGGCTTGAAATAGCTCTGCAACCCAGGCTTGCACTTCGGGGTAATGGTCGACATTTAAGACGAATTCTTGACCTCTAGACCTAGATTTGAGAATGACGCGATCGCCTTCGTTGTTCCAAATATCGAGAGCGTGATGGTAGCTCAACGATGAAGTTCGCCCGCGTGGGTGCATCCAAGCGGGTAGCTGCCAAATCGAGCGCGATCGCCCCGCTTTCGTCAGTTGCAAGGTGGGATGAAAGCGAGGAAAGACCCCTGCTCCAGATAATGCATCTTGATTCAGGTCGGGCAGATCGAGCGTCGGTGCTGCCAAATAAATTGCGTTATTG
>JBCBTL010000168.1:0-6102 GCA_039818705.1 Cyanobacteria bacterium J06639_1 | reverse complement strand
CGTTGAAAATCCATCGCACCACTGCCCTCACGATGCCAGATCGAATATGTGGCTCCGGCATCCCTCAAGATGGATTTTCAACGCGCTATCTAGTCAGGGCGCGCGATCTCATCAGTCTTCAGTTCAGTCTCACTTGAGAAGATGTTTTAAAACAACAAATCCCACTCCGAAGAGCGGGATTCGCGGGGGATTTCATCGGTGGATCGGAGCGGCGGGATTTGAACCCACGACCCCTACTACCCCAAAGTAGTGCGCTACCAAGCTGCGCTACGCCCCGATTCGCTTTGCTACTATAGCACCCCGAGTTCCACTCCTGCCAAGTTAGAGATTTCTACTTGGTGAGTGCCGAGAGCTTGTCGGGATCGGTGATGATGGCGCGCGTGCCGGGAGCGATTTTGCGCACGTAGTCGAGCTGGATGATGTCTGGGTTTTGGCGCAGCGCTTCCCCTTGAAGGGCGATCGCCTCTGCCTCCCCTTCTGCTTTGATGATCGCCCGCTGCTTCTCTAACTCAGCTTTGGCCACCAGGAAGCGCTCGCGCTCTTTCTCCTGCTCAGCAATTTGCTTTTGCTCGATCGCCGTTTGGAACTGATCGGAGAAGCGCACGTTGCGCAGCAGCACGTCCTGCAAAATCAAATCGTTGTTGGCGAATATAGAGACGAGCTGGGCTTCCACGTTCTCTTGGATCTGCTCGCGCTCGTCGGAGAAGACGGCGATCGCCCTGTGCAATGCCAACTCGTTACGCACGACGGTACGCACTTCCGGGCGCACCACTTTGTCGAGATAGTTCGCGCCGACGGTTTGATGTAGGTGAGGGACTTTCTCGGGATCGACGCGGAAGCGAATCGACACGTCGAGCGTAATTTGCTGACCGTCTGCACTGAGAACGCGCAGGGCATCGTCACCGCGAATGAAGCCTTCGAGCTGCTGCGAGGCCATCGTGTAGGTTTGGGTGCGCACGTCGTAATAAATCGGGTTTTCCACCACGGGCAGCAGCAGATGCAAGCCCTCCATACGCGGGCGATCTTCTAGGCCCGTGAGGGAGTTGAACACGACGGCTCGCGTTCCCGCCGGAACCACGACTAAACACTGCGTCGCAATGGTGAGGATGAGAAATAATAGACCTCCCAACACGAGAGGTTGCCACCCGGAAATATCGGGCAGATCGAACGATGGACGGGGATTTGCAGATTTCACGCGATCGCCTCACGCCGAGCTAAGAACACCTGTGGACACGAATGCCCCTAACGAGACTATCGCATCTCGCGAAAGCGATCGCCCTGATAACGCAGGAGTGGAGAAGCGATCGCGCGCGCCTAATTCCCCCAGGGGCTTTCGTTGAAGGGAGAGGATGTAGACCACTTCGAGTCGTCTTCTGATGCCTCCGACGACCACTCGGAGGACTCTTCCGATGGCTTGTCAGCCGACCAGTTCGACTCATTGGAATTAGGCGAGGCCGACCACCCCGACCCCTGAGAGCCGTTGGCCGGTTGGGGCGAGGCCGACCAGCCGGAGTCTTGCTGCGACCAGTCAGACCCCTGAGTGTCCTGCGACCAGCTCGAATCCTGCTGCGACCAGTCGGAATTGCTAGTGGCAGCGGCACGGTCTGAATCTTGCGACCAGCCTGAATCTCGCGACCAGTCGTCATTACTGCGCTGAGGCGTGCTGCCCCAGTCCGACTGCTGCTGCGCATCCGACCATCCAGAGTCGGACGACCAGTTGGAGTCTCGATAGGGTTCTGAAGAAGAGGGGGTGGCGCGATCGCCACTCGTCCCGTACCCAGAGTTGCTGTAGCTGGAGTCGGTGTAGCTGGAGTCGGTGTAGCTGGAATCGCGGTAGGTACTGTCGTTGTTGTAAGACGAGGTGTAGTCCGAGCTGTAGTCGGTCGCGGGCGTATAAGGAGGCTCGGGTTCGGGCTCTTCAGGGATTTCTACTTCAATGGGAGGGATTTCGATCCCCATTGCTTTCAACTTGGCCTGCTGTTCTTCGGCTTGCGCTTTGAGTTCCTTGAGCGTTGAGGTTAGGTGGGACACGGCATCCACGAGCTGTGCTGCCTGCTGCTCCCGCCCTTCAATCGACTGCGAGAGTTCTTGGGTGCGAACGATGTAGTCTGCTTCCTGGCTAGCAAGGTTTTCGTTGTTTTGGTTGAGGACGGCGCGGCGACGTTCCAACTGCGCCACGATATCGGTCAGTTGCCGCTCGCGATCGCTTAAATTCCGCTCGCGATTTTGCGTTTGTTCGAGCTGCATGGTCGCCTGGTTCAGCTCGTCTCGGAAAAACAGCACCTGCGGTTCGATTTCGTTGCGCTCCTGGTGCAGGCTCAGCACGCTTTCTTCCAGCGAAGACTTCTCCATGCGCAGCGACTCGCACTCGTTCACGAGCTGGCCGTGCAACTGCGATAGAATTTCGGCCTCCGCCACCACCTGACTGAGCTGAGCGGTGCGCTCTCCGGCCTCTGCAAGCTGACGGGCGATAGTTTGACTTTCGCTCACCGGCTTTTCATCCGGGAGAAAATTATTCAGTTGGGTTTGATCCAACAGGCGTTGCGTGAGCTGGCGAAACCGCGAGGAAAAATCTTGCATGAGAAACCCGTTCGATGATGGCGCAACTGACAGCGCAGCCCCGTCGCGCGACGTTCGAGACAGCTTCGGAAACAGCGAAACCGCGCGCCGAGTGATTCATCTAAACTTTAGCATCGCGACCCAAACGCGACCTGTTGCGGATATCAGCTAGCCGCTGTTGTCGAGGATTCCGGGGCAGTAGGTGACTGAGGCGATCGCCCCGTTTGCGGCCACTGGTCTTTCCAAAGATTGGCCTGAGCCTTCCCAACGAAAAAAAATGCGGCTTCGATCTCGTCTTTGGTCATCGGCTCGAAGGTTTTGAGATCGCCTACCGACAGCAGTTTCAAGGCCATCACGTGCAGGTGCGCCCCCAGCGAAGCCAGAGCTAATCCGACACTGGCGATCGCCAACCCCACCCCGTGCGACAGCCATCCCGCCTTCACGAACGTCAGTCCCGCCCACAGCGGCGCGCTCCAATACATGCGGACGAGTGCGAGCAGCAGCAACACCGTCACCAATGCAACAAGCCATTGATATTCATGCAACCGCAGCCACGTCGAGCCAAACGCCGCCCGCAGCAGTCGTCGCCGCGAGCGGTTGAGCTGGCGTGGAGGAACGTACGCCCGCAGCGCATTGAACGGATAAATCGGCTTGAGTGCTTGCAGCCAAGCAACCGGCGCGAGTCCGAGGGTTGCCACCAGTGCAATTTCCAAAGGCGGCCACAGCCAAGGGTCTCCCGCCGCCAAGCCCAACTGAGTGAGGACAAGTCCGAGGGGAACGATCGCGATCGCGGCGGCATGTAGCCCCAAAAAGGGTTCGCCCCAAGCTTTATTCACGGTGGCATCCTCCAGCGCTGGGCGCTATGAATATTAAGGCTTTCTCGACCCTTTGGATTTATCTGCAACTTCCAGTTCGTCCACTCGAAACGTGACCATTTTTTCCCAGTTACCGCCGCCGAAAATGACGGCTACTTTACCGTCGGTGGTGACGCGCTGCACCTGACCCTGAAAGCCGTAGTAGGTGTCGTCTGGGTTTGAGACTTTAACCGGGACTCCGGGCAGAATGGGAACGTTCATAAACCTGAGCGATCGCGATACGTCATACCAACCCGTTCGGATTGGCCTTTTCATTATCAGCCGAGATGGTTGTACGGGAGCGATCGCCCGTTGCGATTGCCCCTATCATGAGGGGTCGATTGCCGGTTTAGAACCTGCTGTCTCAGACCTTGTCGGATTCAAGCTGCTGGCGTTAGCGATCGCTCATGGGTAAAGTTCCGCGCACTACCGTTCAAATCCGCATCGTGCGTCAGTGCTGGCACGAAGGTGCGATCGAGGGCGAGCTACAGGCCAACGATTGGGAATGGCGCTTCCGCTGGAATTTCCGGCGCGGCCAACTGCGCATCGATCCAACATCGGGCAGCGCGCTGATTCGAGAACCCCTCAGCCGCTTTCTCGAACGCTGGGACTACAACCTAGAGGCCGGTGGGAATTACTCCTTCGTCGTGCGCAGCCGATTATGAAAGCGGGCAACAGCAAGGATGGCTAGGTTAGATGACTCACCCACGAGCGATCGCAGTTCGTCTCTGTACGAGCGCATTTACCAAGTGGTGAAACAGATTCCCGTCGGACGAGTGGCGACCTACGGGCAAGTGGCCGCGATCGCCGGACTGCCTGGTTATGCTCGTCAGGTAGGATATGCCCTTTACCGGGTTGCGCCCGAGGCGGAGATTCCTTGGCAAAGAGTGGTCAATGCGCGCGGGATGGTGTCGCGATCGCCCTTGCGCTACGGCTCGGACGACCTGCAACAAGAACTCCTCAAACAAGAGGGCATTGAATTCAAAGTAAACGGCGCGATCGATTTGGGTGTCTACGGTTGGAACCCTTGACGGTAATTCAGCGATCGCAAGCCCTCGCGAGTCTTCGATTAGGATTAACGTACCGAGCAACCCACTTTGCACCCGTGACTATTGGAGTCTTATCCCAGCTCGATCGCTTACTTTCCCGCACGCTTACTGGCGCAGAACTCTCCGTGGAAGCTGCGGCTGAGCTGATGGCGGTACGGGAGCCGAGAGCGATCGCTGACATTCGAGATGCGGCAGATGAAATGCGGCAGCAACTCGTTGGCGATACGGTGACTTATGTGGTGAATCGCAATATCAATTTCACCAATATTTGCGAGCAGCACTGTAGTTTTTGTGCGTTTCGGCGGGATGCTGGGGCGGAAGGGGCGTATTGGCTGGATGAAGCGACGATCGCGAGCAAGGCTGAAGCGGCGATCGCGAATGGAGCCACTGAAATTTGCATGCAGGGCGGCCTCAATCCCGACGCGACCATCGATGGCTCGACGCTGAAATACTACGTCCAGCTCGTTGAACATCTCCACCGCGAATGGCCTGAGCTTCATTTACATGCGTTCTCGCCGCAGGAAATTCAGTTCATTGCTCGGCAAGACGGGATCGACTTCGCGCGGGTTATTGCTGCGATTCGGGATGCGGGGGTGGGGTCGCTGCCCGGAACGGCAGCAGAAATTTTCGCGCCCGAGGTGCGGCGCAAGCTTTGCCCTGAAAAGCTGACGACCGACGAATGGGTGGATGTGGTGAAGACGGCGCATCGGTTGGGGATGCCGACCACTAGCACCATGCTGGGAGGACACATCGAGAGTTATCGCGATCGCGCCGAGCATTTTGAGGTACTGCGATCGCTGCAAAAACAAGCCAAATCAGCAGGGCAAACCGGATTTACCGAGTTCATTTTGTTGCCTTACGTGGGCGAGTCAGCGCCTCAAATGCTGCGGCGCAAAGTGGGGCGCGATCAGCCCGTGCTCGACGATGCTGTGCTGACGATGGCAGTGGCTCGGCTGTTTATGGGGGAATGGATTGTCAATCATCAACCCAGCTGGGTGAAGTTGGGGCTAGACGGGGCGGCGATCGCTTTACAAAGTGGGTGCAACGATATCGGCGGCACGCTGATGGAAGAGCACATCACCAGCATGGCCGGTGCGAAAGGGGGAACGGGGCAATCGGTAGAGGCTTTGCGAGTGGCGATCGCCAGCATTAACCGACCCAGCCGCGAAAGAACGACGCTTTACGGACGAGTCGATAAGACTAAGTGGGAGAGCGATCGCGAGATTCGATCTGCAATCGGCGCTGATTGATCGTTAGCGCTGTCCCGATTCGACGGTGGGGAACGGTACGGACTTCAGATAGCCGACTCGTTCTAGGGAATGGCAAACGTCAGAGAGAGTGCGGGTGAGCTTGCCGCTGGTGCTGCCGTCGTCTTCGATACGGATATTCGTGACGACTCGTCCGGCGTGCTTCATCACGGCGTTGTGACAGGAGCGGATCGCCTCCATCACTTCATCGAGCGGGCCTTCCACGCAAATGCTGCACGGCGACACCTGATAGGGCAAGCCGCTTTCTTCCAGGATGGCAAGCGCTGAGGCTTTCTCGTCGTCGAGATTGGCGCGATCGCCGAGGGGCAAAATGCTAAATTCCACCAACATGTCGAATCATTGCCAGACCGAGCCCTCTCACTGTAACGGTGC